>NZ_CP049780.1:683685-857179 GCF_011193355.1 Streptomyces sp. JB150 | reverse complement strand
GACCCCGAGATCTACAAGCTCACCCTCCTCGACCTGCTGGACGAGGCCGGAGTACGGCTGCTGCTGCACTCCTTCGCCTCCACCGCGCTGCCGCTCGACGACGGCGACGGCTGGCGGGTGGTCTTCGAGACCAAGTCGGGGCCGGTGGTGATCGACGCGGACGTCGTCGTCGACGGCACCGGCGACGGCGACGTGGCCACCGCCTGCGGGGCGTCCTTCGAGATCGGCCGCCCCAAGGACGGGCTGGTGCAGCCGATGACGCTGATGTTCCGGATCGTCGACTTCCTGCGGCCCCGGTTCGCCGAGTACGTCCGTGAGAACCCCGACCAGTGGAAGGGCGTCCACGGCCTGTGGGACCTCGTCGAGAAGGCCACCGAGGCGGGCGAACTCACCCTGCCCCGCGAGGACATCCTCTTCTTCGGCACCCCGCACCCCGGCGAGGTGAGCGTCAACAGCACCCGCGTCACGGGCGCGCTGGGCATCGACGTGTGGGACCTGACCCGCGCCGAGTACACCGCCCGCCGCCAGCTGGAGCAGATCGAACGGTTCCTGCGGCAGCACGTGCCCGGCTTCGAGACGTCGTACGTCGTGCAGAGCGGCACCCAGATCGGCGTCCGCGAGACCCGGCGCATCACCGGCGACTACCACCTGACCGGCCACGACATCATGGAGGCCCGGTCCTTCCCCGACGTCATCGCGCACGGCGCGTACCCCGTGGACATCCACAACCCCAAGGGCTCCGGCACCATCCTCATGCGCGTCCCGCAGGGCCGGTTCTACGACATCCCGCTGCGCTGTCTGCTGCCGCGCGACACCGAGCGCGTCCTGGTCGCCGGCCGCTGCATCTCCGGCTCCCACGTGGCGCACTCCTCCTACCGCGTCATGCCCATCTCCATGGCCACCGGTCAGGCCGCCGGTGTCTGCGCCGCGCTGGCCGTCCGCTCCGGCCGCACCCCGCGCGAGGTGCCCGCGGAACTCGTCCAGGAGGAACTGCTGCGCCAGGGCGCACGGCTGCGCCTGGGCAGCGGCACGCAGAGCAGGCCGGCGGCGGCCCCCCAGCCGCGCTGAGGACCCGGCTGCGCGCCGCGTACGTCACTCGGCCTCACTCGTCGTTGTCCCGCCACCGCACCCCCGGCCGGCGCCGTGTCGAACCGGGTCGCCGCGGCGGTGTTGTCCGAGAAGTCGTTGCCGCGCACCCGCCCGCCGGTCATCCGGCCGCCGGCCGTGATCCACAGGCCGTACGCCTGCGACGGGGGCAGCCGCTCGTCCCAGACGCGGTTGCCGTCCAGCTGGACGTCGGTCACCGGCGCGTCGACGGTGATGCCGGCGCTGTCCCCGCCACCGCCCGGGAGCCGGTACGCCGCGCCGGGCGCCGGTGTGCCGTCGCGCCAGGCGGTCGGCATGCCCGGCCGCCACGGTGCCAGGCCGAGCCGGGTGGCGGTGTTGTACGTCACCCAGCACGCTCTGCCCCTCCACCGTCACCCGCTTGCCCCGGTGACCGTCCGGCGGCCAGTCGGCGCTCTCGTCGACCAGCGCGAGCGGCGTACAGCGCACGCCGTCGCCGCCCCCAGAGGTTCCCGGCGCGACCCGCCGCCCGTTGTCGCGGACGCGGTTGCCGAGCAGGGCCGGGCCTTCGGGACGACGTCCGAGGCGGGCCCCTGGTCGCCGCCCCCCAGAAGCCGTAACGGCCGTTGCTGCTGATGCGGTTGCCGCGGAAGGCGTACGGGCCGGGGCTGTTGCCGAAGCCGACGCCGTCGCGCAGGTTGCCGTCGATGACACAGCCGGTGACGATGCCGCCGCGCCCGCCGACGCTCGTGGTGCCCTGCGAGGACACGTCGCACCCGGCCTCGTGGTTCGCGATCATCGTCGAGGCGGTGACGATCAGCCCGTCGGCGCCCCAGCCGGAGATGCCGAACCGGTTGTCCTCGCAGTGGCAGGAGGTGATCCGGATCCCGCGCGGCGGCTCCCAGTCCTCCTGCTGCAGCTCCAGGAAGATCCCGTTGGTGCCGTTGCCGACGGCCGTGCAGTCGCTGACGGTCAGCCGCTCGACCGGGCCCCAGCCGCCGACGCCGATCCCGAGGCCCGCGCCGCCCATCTGCCCGCCCGGGTCCTGCCGCCCGCACCGCTGCGCCAGCACGCCCTCCACCACCGTGTCGTGGAGGAAGTCGCAGCCGAAACCGGTCGCCGCGGTGTCGTGGATGTCCCGGATGGTCCGGGGGCGGCCGTTCGCGGCGCGGGCGGCCCCCACCGTGTCCACCAGCCGCTGGAACGCCGGCTGGTCGTTGGTGCTCCCGTCACCGGTCAGCCCGTGCTCCCGGGCGTGTCAGCCCGTGCTCCCGGGCGTCGACCGTCAGCGGAACCGAGACCGACATGGACATACGCACACTCCTGCCCCGACACGTTCGTCCTCGTGACGTGTCCGCCCCCTGACGTCATCCCTCCACGGCCTGCTGCGTCCCGGTCCAGGCGTACTGGAGCCAGTCCGCCACCGTCACCGCGCTCAGCCCCGCGCACACCAGCCGGGCGGGCCGCGGCGCCCACGCGTAGTAACCGGTCAGCCCGGCGGCGGCCCAGGTGGCCACGCAGAACGGGCAGGAGACGAGATCGCCGAGCGCCCGCCGGGCCGGGCCGCCGCGCGGCTCGTCCATGACCTCGCCCGCATGGCCCTCCTCCACGCGGCGGGTGAACGGCGCCCGCAGGAAGCCGGTCACCTTGCCCTTGGTCAGCACCCGCGCCACCTTGAACGTCGCGGTCCCCAGCAGCAGCACGTCCCACGGCGGCACCCGTTCCGGCACCCGCCGACCCGTCCGCCGGAACACCGTCGCGTATGCCGCCACCCCCAGCACGAACCCGCTCGCGATCCCGGCGTAGCCCGCCAGGGGCACACCGCCCTCGTCGTCGTAGCGCCGATCCTCCACCTGACCGCACCTTCCCTCGGGCCTCACGGACCCGCCCCGAGTGCCCGGTCCCGGCCACGACCACACGCGGGACGCGGGGAGCGACGCACCCGTCTTGGCGCCGGCCCGGTCCCGTCCGGGCGTCGCGGTCGACGGGCCGTGCGAACGTGACGGTCAGCGTGCCGTCCGGTAGCGGCGTCCGGTCGTGGCGTCCGGCGGTGGCGTCCGGCGGTGGCGGTCGGCGTCCCGTCCGGCCGTGACGGTCGGTCCAGGCCGTGGCGGGTCGGCCCCAGGCAGTGGCGGCTCAGCCCCAGGTCGTGGCGAGTCCGTCCAGCCACGCGGGCGGCAGTTCGGCCGCGTCCCACTCCCGGCGCAGCTCCGCCGGGGCCGTGCTGAGCCGTTCCAGTACGGCGACTCCGGCGGGGGAGTGGACGAGGGAGTAGCGGCCGTGCACCGGCACGGAACTGCCCGGACCGAACCGCGCGTACAGCCGCTCCAGCCGCTCGCGGTGCGCGTCGGCGAACGCGGCCAGCCGCCCGGCGTAACCGGCGCGCCGCCCCGCGTCCATGGTGGCGAGGACAGCGCCGAGCACCTGGTCGGAGACCTCGGGGTCGAGGTCGGAGTCCGCGGCGAACGAGCGGTACAGCGGCATGACCGCCACCTTCGCCCGCTCGACCTGTACGCGGGTGACGCGGGGGCGGGCGTCCGCCGAGCGGTCCGCCTCGAGCGCGGCGACGGCCTCCTCCAGGGCCCGCCCGGCCAGCTCGCCGAGGGCGTCGGCCGCGGCGCGGGCGCCGTCGAGCCAGCCGGCGTCGTACAACTCGCCCTTCCCCGCCGAAGGGCCGCGCATCCCGTCAGCCCGGACGCTCTCGTGCGCGAGGGCGAGCGCGCCGGCCTCCACCAGACCGATCAGCTCCGCCGCGTCGCCCGGACCGACCCCCGCCCGGCCGAGGAAGCGCACCAGCGTCTCCTTCGCGTTGCGGACGCTCACCGCGTCCAGCTGCTGCCGTCCGTCTTCTCGCTCGGTAGTGTCCACGCGACTCATGATCGCGCACCCGGTGCCCCGGGCGGGCGGAAAGCCCGGCTACCGTTCGGAGCCCTCCTCCGGGACCGGGTGGATCCTGGTGAAGGTCGCCCCGCAGCGGCAGGCGGAGTGCTCCACCAGCTCGCCGCTCTCGCTCACCGCCAGGCCCTGGCTGATACGGACGTGCACGTGCTCGGCCATGTGCGCCTTCCCTTCCCGTGGGACCGCCGGCTCGCAGGCGGTCCGGCAGACCCATGCTCCGCACCGGAACGGGCCCCGCGTAGGAGTCGCGTCACATTCCGGGACGCAAATCGGGAAGACGTCCGGGGCAAGTCTCCCCGGCACCCGTGACAGGAAATGCCCGCACGCAAAGCGGGCATACTGGCAGTGGGTAGGGAGGTGAGCGCCATGCCCGTGAAGCGACCGCCACGCGACCACTACGCGGTCCTCGGTGTGCCGCGCTCCGCCTCCGCCCGCGAGATCACCGTCGCGTACCGCAGGCTGGTGCGCGCGCTGCACCCGGACACGGCGCCCCGGGAGCGCCCGGACACCGCGCCCCGGGACCCGGCGGTCCCGGACGACCTCGCCGCCGTCCTCGCCGCCTACGACACGCTCCGCGACCCCGGGCGCCGCGCGGCCTACGACGCCGCGCGGCGCGCCCCGGCGCCGGGCGCGACCGGTGGCCGGCCCGTGCCGGTCCGGGTCCGGCGGACCGCCTCCGCGCGGCCCGCGCCCCAGGTCTTCGACGACCCCGACGCGCTCCTGCGCCTGATGCTGCGGTGGCTGCGCCGCGCGGACCGGTGGGGGGTGTGACCACGCGCCCTTCCGCGCCCGCGGGCCGCCGGTCGCGAAGGCTTCCAGGCGGTTCAAGGGGCCGTGAACCGGGGCTCATTGACAATTCGCAGAACGAAACTCATCCAGTCTCCCAGTGAGGTGTATCTGCTCCGGGTCGTGGACGCGGAGGGGAGGAGAGGACCCATGGCACGCGCAGTGGGAATCGACCTCGGCACCACCAACTCGGTCGTCTGCGTGCTGGAGGGCGGAGAGCCGACGGTCATCACCAACACGGAAGGGGCACGGACCACCCCGTCGGTGGTCGCCTTCGCCAAGAACGGCGAGGTGCTGGTCGGTGAGGTCGCCAAGCGCCAGGCCGTCACGAACGTCGAGCGCACCATCCGTTCCGTCAAGCGCCACATGGGCGAGGCGCAGTGGCGCTTCCCCGAGACCGGGAGCGTCGACGGCAAGCGGTACACGGCCCAGGAGATCTCCGCACGCGTCCTGCAGAAGCTCAAGCGGGACGCGGAGTCCTACCTCGGCGAGGACGTCACGGACGCGGTGATCACCGTCCCGGCGTACTTCAACGACTCCCAGCGCACCGCCACCAAGGAGGCCGGGGAGATCGCCGGGCTCAAGGTGCTGCGGATCATCAACGAGCCCACGTCCGCGGCCCTCGCGTACGGCCTGGACAAGGAGAACGACCAGACGGTCCTCGTCTTCGACCTCGGCGGCGGCACCTTCGACGTGTCGCTGCTGGAGATCGGCGAGGGCGTGGTCGAGGTGAAGGCCACCAACGGCGACACCCACCTGGGCGGCGACGACTGGGACCAGCGCGTCGTCGACCACCTGGTCACACAGTTCAAGAACGGGTACGGCGTCGACCTGGCCAGGGACAAGATGGCCGTACAGCGGCTGCGGGAGGCCGCGGAGCGGGCGAAGATCGAGCTGTCGTCGTCCTCCGAGACCTCGATCAACCTGCCGTACATCACGGCCTCCGCCGAGGGTCCGCTGCACCTGGACGAGAAGCTGACCCGCGCCCAGTTCCAGCAGCTGACCGCGGACCTGCTGGAGCGGTGCAAGGGTCCGTTCCACAACGCGATCAAGGACGCCGGGATCAAGGTGTCCGACATCGACCACGTCATCCTGGTCGGCGGCTCCACCCGGATGCCGGCGGTCACCGAACTGGTGCGGGAACTGACCGGAAAGGACCCGCACAAGGGCGTGAACCCGGACGAGGTCGTCGCCATCGGCGCGGCCCTGCAGGCCGGTGTCCTCAAGGGCGAGGTCAAGGACGTCCTGCTGCTGGACGTCACCCCGCTGTCCCTCGGCATCGAGACCAAGGGCGGCATCATGACCAAGCTGATCGAGCGGAACACCACCATCCCGACCCGGCGGTCGGAGATCTTCACCACGGCCGAGGACAACCAGCCGTCGGTGCAGATCCAGGTCTACCAGGGCGAGCGGGAGATCGCGGCGTACAACAAGAAGCTCGGGATGTTCGAGCTGACCGGTCTGCCGCCGGCGCCGCGCGGCGTCCCGCAGATCGAGGTCGCCTTCGACATCGACGCCAACGGCATCATGCACGTCTCGGCCAAGGACCTCGGCACGGGACGTGAGCAGCGGATGACGGTCACCGGCGGGTCCTCGCTGCCGAAGGACGACATCGACCGCATGATGCGCGAGGCCGAGCAGTACGCCGAGGAGGACCGGAGCCGGCGCGAGGCCGCCGAAACCCGCAACCAGGCGGAGCAGGTCGCCTACCAGACCGAACGGCTGCTGACCGACAACGCCGACAAGATCCCCGCCGACGTCAAGGGCGAGGTCGAGGGCGCTCTGACGGAACTGAAGGAGGCACTGAAGTCCGAGGCGACGGACACGGCGACCCTGCGGCAGGCCGCCGAGAAGGTCACCACGGCGGCCCAGAAGGTGGGCACCGCCATGTACGCGCAGGCCCAGCAGGCCCAGCAGGCCCAGCAGGCCCAGCAGGCCCAGCAGGCCCAGCAGGCCCAGCAGGCCCAGGGCGGTCAGAGCGGTCAGAGCGGTCAAGGAGGAGCCGCCGGTGCCGAGGGCGGCACCGGCGGGCAGGACGAGGACGTCGTGGACGCCGAGATCGTCGACGACGACAAACGGCAGGAGGGCACTGGATGACCCGTGCACGCAGTACCGGCCGCCCCGGCGAACGTCCGCTGTCGGTCGTCCGGGAGGACAGGCGGCGCGGCCCGGGCAACAGCCTGGAGCCCCGCCGCCCCGGCCCCGTCGAGCCGGCCCCGCGCGCGGACGCGGCCGCCCCCGGCGAGGCCGACGTCCTGCGCGCGCGCCTGCGGGAACGCACGGCGGATCTGCAACGCCTGCGGTCGGAGTTCGACCACTACCGCGCACGGGTGCGCCGGGACCGCCGCGCGGTCGGCGAGATCGCCGTCGCCAACGTGCTCACCGGTCTCCTGCCCGTCCTGGACGCCATCGACGAGGCGCGGGCGCAGGGCGAGGTGACCGGCGGGTTCGGGCGCGTCGCCGAGGTGCTGGAGCAGGAACTGGGCGCGCTGGGACTGCGGTCCTTCGGCGCGCCGGGTGACCCGTTCGACCCCGCCGTGCACGAGGCGGTCTCCTGCACCCGCTCCGACCGGGTCGAACGCCCCGTCTGCGCGGCGATCCTGCGCCCCGGCTACCGGGTCGGCGACCAGCTGCTGCGGCCGGCCCAGGCGCATGTCGCCGAACCGGGACCGCCCCCTCCCGGCCAGGCGTAGACGCTCGCGCAGGCCACCCTGAGCCTGTCGATATCAAGCATCCTTCCTTCCGCTTGTCATCCTCCCTGCCTTCTGTGTATATGGCATGCAGACATCCGCAGATGCGGGCATGACGGACAAAGGAGGAACGGTGCTGATATCCGCTGTCGTGATCCCTCTGCTCCTGCTCGCCGCTGTCCTCGCCCCGGGCCTCTACGAGGACTGGAAGGTCTTCTCCCGGCAGACCCGGCTGCCGCTGCCTCCGGCGGAAACCACCCGTTCGCTCTTCCACTACCGCCGGTAGTTGCCTGGCCGAGGGCCACGTGTTACATCAAGGAGTTGGCACTCTCAGGTCGAGAGTGCCAACGGCTGAGTCGGGTGGCGGGCCCGTGCGGCCCTGTGCCGCCGTACGGGCGTGCGTCGCGGACGTCACCCGGATCCGCCGGCATCGATGCGGATGTCGATGTGGAGGAACCGAAGGATGGCAACGAAGATCATCGCGTTCGACGAGGCGGCGCGGCGCGGTCTCGAGCGCGGCATGAACCAGCTCGCGGACGCCGTCAAGGTGACCCTCGGCCCCAAGGGCCGCAACGTCGTCCTCGACAAGAAGTGGGGCGCCCCCACGATCACCAACGACGGCGTCTCCATCGCCAAGGAGATCGAGCTCGAGGACCCGTACGAGAAGATCGGCGCCGAGCTGGTCAAGGAAGTCGCCAAGAAGACGGACGACATCGCCGGTGACGGTACGACCACGGCCACCGTCCTCGCCCAGGCGCTGGTGCGGGAAGGGCTGAAGAACGTCGCGGCGGGCGCCAACCCGATGGCCCTCAAGCGCGGTATCGACCTCGCGGTCGAGCGGGTCTGCGGCGAACTGCTCGAAATGGCCAAGGAACTGGAGACCAAGGAGGAGATCGCCAACACCGCGGCCGTCTCGGCGGGCGGCGACCGGCTGATCGGCGACCTCATCGCCGAGGCCATGGACAAGGTCGGCAAGGAAGGCGTCATCACCGTCGAGGAGTCGCAGACCTTCGGTCTGGAGCTGGAGCTCACCGAGGGCATGCGCTTCGACAAGGGGTACATCTCGCCGTACTTCGTCACCGACCAGGAGCGCATGGAAGCGGTCCTGGAGGACCCGTACATCCTGCTCGTCGGCCACAAGGTGTCCGCCGTCAAGGACCTGCTGCCGCTGCTGGAGCAGGTCGTCAAGGAGAGCCGGCCGCTGCTGATCGTCGCCGAGGACGTCGAGGGCGAGGCGCTGGCCACCCTCGTCGTCAACAAGATCCGCGGCACCTTCAAGGCGGTCGCGGTCAAGGCGCCGGGCTTCGGCGACCGCCGCAAGGCCATGCTCGGCGACATGGCGGTCATGACCGGCGCGACGGTGATCTCCGACGAGGTGGGCCTCAAGCTGGAGAACGCCGGCCTCGACCTGCTCGGCCGGGCCCGCAAGGTCGTCGTGACCAAGGACGACACGACGATCGTGGACGGCGCCGGCGACGGCTCGGCCATCCAGGGCCGGGTGCAGCAGATCCGCGCCGAGATCGAACGCACCGACTCCGACTACGACCGCGAGAAGCTCCAGGAGCGGCTGGCCAAGCTGGCCGGCGGCGTGGCCGTCATCAAGGCGGGCGCGGCCACGGAGGTGGAGCTGAAGGAGCGCAAGCACCGCATCGAGGACGCCGTCCGCAACGCCAAGGCGGCCGTCGAGGAGGGCATCGTGCCCGGCGGTGGGGTGGCCCTGATCCAGGCCGCCGAGAACGCCTTCGAAAAGCTGGACATGGACGTCCGGGACGACGAGTGGACCGGCGCCGAGATGGTGCGCCGCGCGCTCTCCGCTCCGCTGCGGCAGATCGCCGCCAACGCCGGGCTGGAGGGCGGCGTCGTGGTGGAGAAGGTCCGTTCCCTGCCGCGCGGCCACGGCCTGAACGCCGCGACCGGGGAGTACGTCGACCTGCTCGCCGACGGCATCATCGACCCGGCCAAGGTGACCCGCTCCGCGCTGCGCAACGCGGCGTCCATCGCGGGCCTGTTCCTCACCACCGAGGCCGTGGTCGCCGAGAAGCCGGAGGAGAAGAAGGCCCCGGCGGCGGCCGGAGCCGGCGCCGGCGTCTGAGGGCGCGGGGCGCCTCGGGGCGCTGAGCCGCTGAGCCTCTGACGGGGCCGGGTGCCTCGGTCTTCCGAGGGCGCCCGGCACCTGCGGCTTCCCTGACGCCGGGCGTCTCGGCCTCTGAGGGCGCCGGGTGCCTTGGGCTCACGACAACGCCGGGCGCCTCGGCCCTTGAGGGCGCCGGGTGCCTCGGAGTTCCGGCAACGCCGGGCGCCTCCGCGCACCCGGCCGGTCGCCCTCGCCCGCCCGATCCCCCCGCCTGGCCGGCCCCTCTCCCCTGACGGTCTCCCGCCCAGCTGGCGTCTCCCGTCCGGCGGGCCCCCGCCCAGCTGGTGTCTGCCGTCCGGCGGGCCCCCGCCCAGCCAGACCTCCCGCGGGGCGGGCACCGCCCAGCCGGTTCCCCCGCCCGGCGGGCCCGCTGCGGAGCGGCGGATCTGCCCGAAGGTGTGAAGCCGACGCGATCCTCGCCCCTCCCGGCCCCCGGACCAGCACACTCCTGTGTGGTGGGCGGGCACTGCGTGGGCACCGGGGGGAGTGCGCCGTGCCGGCCCGCACCGGCAGGTCGGCGACAGGGGGGACACGATGGCGCCGCGGCGTACTCCGCTCGGAGACAGGCTCCGTTACTGGTTCGACAGCACCCTCACCCGCGGCGCCCCGGCGCTCGTGGGCTGGCTGGCCCTGCTGTGCCTGGCCGTCGTGGTGCCGGCCAGCGCGGTGCTGGTGTGGACCGACCCCGGCGCACCGGCATCCCTCGGCGGCCGTCTGTCCCAGGTGTGGCGGCTCACCGGCGAGACCCTGCGGCTGGGCGGTGCCACCGGCGCACCGCTGCGGGTGGCGCTGTCCGTCCTGCTCGCGCTCATCGCCCTGCTGTACGTCTCGACGCTCGTCGGCCTGATCACCACCGCGCTGACCGAGCGGCTCATCGCCCTGCGCCGGGGCCGTTCCACCGTCCTGGAACGCGGCCACGCCGTGGTGCTCGGCTGGTCGGAGCAGGTCTTCACGGTGGTGGGCGAACTGGTCGCCGCCCACGCCAACCAGCGGGGCGCGACGGTCGCCGTGCTGGCCGACCGGGACAAGACCGCCATGGAGGAGGAACTGAGCACGAAGGTGGGGCCGTACGGACCCACCCGGGTGATCTGCCGCAGCGGCCCTCCCACCGATCCGGCCGTCCTCGCCCTGACCAACCCGGCCGAGGCCGGTGTCCTGCTCGTCCTGCCGCACGACGCCGCCGACGCCGACGCCCAGGTGGTCAAGACCCTGCTGGCCGTCCGGGCCGCGCTGCCCGACCCCGACACGGGCCCGCCCGTGGTCGCCGCCGTACGCGACGACCACTACCGGTCGGCGGCGGCCCTCGCCGCGGGGCCGAGCGGCACGGTGCTGGAGAGCGACACCATCACGGCCGCGCTGATCGTGCAGGCGGCCCGCCGCCCCGGCATCTCCCTCGTCCACCGCGAACTCCTCGACTTCGCCGGCGACGAGTTCTACCTGACCTCCGAACCCACCCTGGTCGGACGGCCGTTCGGCGACGCCCTGCTGGCGTACACGACCTCCAGTGTCGTCGGACTCGTACGGGGAGCCGTCTCCCTGCTCAGCCCGCCACCGCAGACCCCGATCGGCCCCGGCGACCAGCTCGTCGTCATCTCCCGCGACGACGACACCGTCCGCCTGGACGACTGCGCGCACCTGGTGGACGAGACCGCGTGGGCCCCTGCCCAGCCGCCGCCCGCGCGGCCGGAACGCGTGCTCCTGCTCGGCTGGAACCGCCGCGCACCCCTGATCATCGACCAGTTGCGCCGCTGCGCCCGGCCCGGCTCGGCCGTCGACGTCGTCGCGGAGGCCGGAGAGGTCACCGGCCGGCAGGTCGGCGACGCCGACACCCAGGCCGGCGCCGGCCTGACCGTGACCCTGCGGCGGGGTGACGTCACCCGCCCCGGCACACTGGACGGCCTGGAGATCGCCTCCTACGACAGCGTGATCGTGCTCGGCCGGGACCCCGACCCCGATCCCGGTCCAGGCCACGGCCATCGCCGTACGGCGGACGAACCCGACCTGCGCACCCTCGTGACCCTGCTGCTCCTGCGCCGCCTGGAACGGACCACCGGACGCGAACTGCCCGTCGTCACCGAGCTGATCGACGACCGCAACCGGCCGCTGGCCCCTCTCGGCCCCGGAGCCGACGTGATCATCAGCGGCAAGCTCATCGGTCTGCTGATGGCGCAGATCTCCCAGAACCGGCACCTGGCGGCGGTGTTCGAGGAACTCCTCTCCGCCGAGGGCAGCGGGGTCCGGCTCCGGCCCGCGTCCGACTACGTCCACCCGGACCGGGAGACGGCCTACGCCACGGTCGTGGCCGCGGCGCGGCAGCGCGGCGAGTGCGCCATCGGCTACCGCGCCCACGCCGACGCGTCCACGGCGCCGTCCCACGGCATCCGCATCAACCCGCCCAAGACCGAGCGGCGCCGCTGGAGCGCGCGGGACGAAGTGGTGGTCGTGGGGAAGGAGTGACGACGGTCGCGAGCCGCGGACGCGCGAGCCCCGCGCTGTTCGTCAATCGAAGCGGACTGCTCAGTCACCGGTCGAGTGGTTTGCGGTTCCCGTCCGCGTGAAGGGACTTCGCCGTTGCGGCCGCGATGCCAAGAGTGGTGCGCGATGAGCACACATGACATCACCGCCCAGGACGTGACCGTTTCCACCGACCCCGCCGATTCCTCCTACGCTGCCGATTCCTCCGACCCCACCGATTCCGCCGACGGCCTCGCGCCCACCGCGCCCACCGCGGCGGTCGCCACGCCGCCCGCGGACGCGCCGAACGAGGACCTCTCCGCCCCCGGCACGCGCCCCTCGCGGCGCACCCTCGTCACGGCCGCCGGTGCCACGGCCCTCGCCGCCGGACTCACCGCCGCCTCCGCCGCCCCCGCGACCGCGCTGAGCCCCGCCCCGGCACCTGCTCCGGCGCCCGCGCCCGCGACGGCCCCGGGCGCCGCGCCGCCCGGCGTCGACGAGGACGCGTACACCACCGTGGCCCGCGCCATCGTCGTCCACGACGAGCACGACCAGCCGCTCGTCCCCGCCTATCTCAGGGCCGTCGAGAACGGCCTGCCGCCCCGGCGGGGGAGAGGGACGAAACGCGTCCTCATCGTCGGGGCCGGTCCCGCCGGACTGCTCGCCGCCGACCTGCTGAACCGGGCCGGCCACGACGTGGTGGTGATCGAGGCCAACGGCAACCGGGTCGGCGGCCGTATCAAGACGTTCCGCAAGGGCGGCCACGAGAACGGGACCCAGCCCTTCGCCGACCCCCGGCAGTACGCCGAGGGCGGGGCCATGCGGCTGCCCGAGAGCCATCCGCTGCTCATGGCCCTGCTGAAGAAGTTCGACCTGCCGCGGCAGGAGTTCCTCCTGGTCGACGTGGAGGTCGACAACCCGACGCGGCGCGCCAACCGCACCTGGATCCACGTCAACGGCGTCCACGTGCGCCGCGCCGACTACGAGAAGAACCCCGAGAAGGTCAACGACACCTTCGGCATCACCGGCCCCAACCGCACCAGGACCGCCGCCGCCATCCTCGCGGACGCCCTCGAACCCGCGCACCGGCTCATCCGGGGCAAGGAGGGAACCGCCCTCGTCGACGGCTGGGCCGAGGTCCTCAAGAGGTACGGCCACTGGTCCATGTACCGCTACCTCACCGAGGTCGCCGGGCTGGACACCAGGACCATCGACCTCGTCGGCACCATCCAGAACCTCACCTCCCGGCTCCACCTCTCCTTCCTGCACAGCTTCCTGTCCAGCGCGCTGATCGACCCCAGGACCCGCTTCTGGGAGATCAAGGGCGGCACGGCCAAGCTCGTCGACGCCCTGTACGAGCCCGTGAGGGGCAAGGTACGGCTCGACCGGCGCGCCGTACGCATCGAACGCGACGGCCGCAAGGTCCGGGTGCACACGGTGTCCGAGGAATGCCAGACCGGCCACGGGGGCGTCACGGAGGTCTTCGAGGGTGACGAGGCGATCATCACCGTCCCCTTCTCCGGACTGCGCCACGTCGCCTTCGACCCCCCGCTGAGCTACGGCAAGCGCCGGGCCATCACGGAACTGCACTACGACGCCGCCACCAAGGTGCTGCTCGAATTCTCCCGGCGCTGGTGGGAGTTCACCGAGGAGCAGTGGAAACAGGCGCTCGACTCCATCGAGGACGGCCTGTACGAGAAGTACCGTGCGGGCCGCGTCACCGACGGCCGCTACCTCGGCGCCCACCAGTCCGTCAAAGCCCTGGGAGTCACCGTTCCCGAGGACTACAAGTCCTGCTTCGCCGCCTTCCGGCCCGCCGCGAACGACGACCCGGAGGCCGCGCACGTGCGCGGTGGCGGCTCGGTGAGCGACAACGCCAACCGCTTCATGTACTTCGAGCACGCCCACCCCATGGAGGGCAGCGACGGCGGCATCATGCTCGCCTCCTACAGCTGGGCCGATGACGCCCTCAAGTGGGACGCGTACGCCGACGAGGAGCGCTACCTGCGCGCCCTCGCCGGAGTTCAGGCCGTCTTCGGCCGCCGCTGCGAGGTCTTCTTCACCACCAAGTGCAAGACCCAGTCCTGGATGCGGGACCACTACGCCTACGGTGAGGCGTCCGTCCTCTTCCCCGGCCAGCACGCGGAACTCTTCCCGGACATCCCCACCTCCGAGGGCCCCCTGCACTTCGCAGGCGACCACACCTCCGTCAAACCCGCCTGGATCGAGGGCGCCCTCGAATCCGCGGTCCGCACCGCCCTGAAGGTCCACACGGGCTGACCACCGGCCCGGACGACCCCGTGCGGCATCCCCGTCAGTGGGCTGCCGCACGGGGCTCGTCCGGCGGAGGAAGCACCGCGACGCCGTGCGGGACGCCCAGCTCCGCGGCCTCGACGCGCCGGCCTCCTGTCGGCCAGGGCAGCCAACGCATCGCCACCGGCAGCGAGTTGCACACCACACTCCGGAGGACCGAGCGCACTCGTCGCCGGTGCGGACGACCGACGACCGCACGAGGCGTTGACACGCTCACCGCTCATCGCGAAGCTGTGAGACGGTCCTTGCACGATGTGCATCGATGTGCATCGACGCTGGTACCGAGCCCGGCGGCCAGGATCGCTCCCCCCACCACCTCCGACGCGGTCCCGGCCGGACGCCGTCCCCACGCCGCCGCCTCGCGTCGGCGCGGCGTCGAAGCGGAGGCCGACCATGGAACGGGGCCATGAACCCATCTCGCACTCCGAGGAGCGCTGTCGCTCTGCTCCTGGCGGGCGTGCTCGCCGCCGCGCTGTCCCTGCTGTCCGCCGAACCCGCCCAGGCCGGCCGGACGGGCCTGCGGGCCGCCGATCCGAGCGTGCTGCGGGTCGGCGCAACCTACATCTCGGTGCAGTCCGTCGGCGACGGCATCGCTGTGCGGCAGGCCTCCTCGACGGACGCACTCGCCTCGGCGCCCGCCCGCCGGGTCTGGTCGGACACGGGCAACCTCGGTGAGGTCTGGGCCCCGGAGATCGTGCGCGACACGGGCCGCTACTACATCTACTTCACCGCCGGGCGCGGACCGGCCCACCGGATGTACGTCATCAGCTCCGCCGCCCCGGACAGCGGATACACCGCCGCCACGAAACTGGCCCTGCCGGACGACAAGTGGGCCATCGACGGCACCCTGTTCACCTTCAACGGGCAGCGCTGGTTCGTCTGGTCCGGGTGGGCCGGTGACACCAACGTCGAGCAGAACCTCTACATCGCCCGGATGAGCAGCCCGACGACGCCCACCGGCGCACGGTACGTCATCTCCCAGCCACGCGAGCCCTGGGAGCGGGTGGTGGGCGACCCGTTCATCAACGAGGGCCCCGAACCCATCAAGGACCCGAACGGGCAACTGCACATCGCGTACTCGGCCAACGGCAGCTGGAGCGATCAGTACTGCCTGGCCGACCTGCGGCTGCGGGCCGGCGGTGACCCGGCGTACGTATGGGACTGGTACAAGTCCAACGGCTGCCTCTTCGGCTCCCACCGCGCCACGATGATGTCCGGCTGGGACCCCACCCTGTACGTCGACGGGCCCGGACACCACAGCTTCGTGCTCCTCGACGGCGACATCGGCACGAGCCCGCCCGCCGGTCCGCGGTTCCCGCTCATGTTCCACGCGGTGCCCAAGGGGACGCCGTACGCGTGGGAGAACCGGTACTGGTACACCGGCACGTTCGCCTGGTGGGGCAACACCACCTACAGCCGCGCCAACGTCCCGGGCGCCCCCACGAACACCGGGTGGAGCCTCAAGTTCTTCGAGTAGCCGCGTGTCCGTCGCCTCGGCGGGCCGCGTCGACGCCGGTCCCGCCGTACCGCCGCCTTGTCAGCGTGACGAGAGGGATATATAACGTTTCAAATCAGGCGTGCACGGGCTCGGCCAACGGCTCGCAGTGACGGCACCGGACCCGCGCCGGCCGCCCGGGTCGGGCCGGCCAGGAAGGACGGACGTGCGGGTCAGTCTCAAGGACGTCGCGGAGCACGCGGGGGTCTCCATCAAGACCGTCTCCAACGTGGTGAACAACTACCGGCACGTCACCCCCGCCATGCGCGAGCGCGTCCAGCGGTCCATCGACGCCCTCGGCTACCGGCCCAATCTGACCGCCCGGCACCTGCGCAAGGGCCGCACCGGCATCATCGCGCTCGCCCTGCCCGAACTGGGCAACCCGTACTTCGCCGAACTCGCCGCCACGGTCATCGACGCGGCCGCCGAGCACGACTACATCGTGCTGCTCGACCACACCGGTGGACGGCGCGAACAGGAGGTGCTGGTCAGCCAGGGCTTCCGGGCCCGCGTCATCGACGGGCTCATCCTCAGCCCCATCGAGCTGGAGCCCGACGACCTGCGTGACCGCACCGGGAACGTGCCGCTGGTCCTGCTCGGGGAACGGGAGTACGACCTGCCGTACGACCACATCGCCATCGACAACGTCGCCGCCGCCCGGGCCGCGGTCCGGCACCTGATCGGCCTCGGGCGCCGTGAGGTGGCCTTCATCGGTGCCCGGCGCGGCCGGAGCGAACCGGCGCAGTTGCGCGTGCGCGGCTGGCGCGAGGAACTGACCGCGGCCGGTCTGCCCGCCGACGACGGGCTCGTCGCCGCCACCGACGGATGGGGCCACGCGGACGGCGCGGCGGCCATGACGCGCATCCTGGAGACCGGACGGCGTCCCGACGCCGTGTTCGCCTACAACGACCCCATGGCCATCGGGGCGATGCGCGTGCTGCACGAGTGGGGACTGCGGGTGCCCGAGGACGTCGCGGTCGTGGGCTTCGACGACGTGGTGGAGGGACGCTTCGGTGCCGTGACGCTCACCTCGATCTCACCGGACAAGAGTGCCATCGGCCGCCTCGCGGTGGAGTCCGTGCTGGCCCGGCTCGGCGGCGCGGCTCCCGAACCGCGGCGGGTGTGGGCGGACTACCGGCTGGTCGAGCGGGAGAGCACGCTCGGCCGCGCGGCCGGCGAAGGCGCGAACGGCTGAGTCGGACGTCGGGGAGGCGTTTCGACGCGGGGCGGGTCGGCGTCCTCGCCGTCGACCGGACTTCCGGTACGGCGGCCCCGCAACCCGCAGCCCGCTGCCGCGAAGTCCCGGTGGTGTGCCGAGGCACACCACCGGGACCGTTGTGCGACGCCGTCGCGACTACGGCTGCTGCCGCGCGTGGAGCGCGCTCACCTCCTCGGCGGTGAGGGCCCTGTCGTAGGCCTGGACCTCGTCGACGGCGCCGTTCCAGAAGTCCGTGTCCGTGCCGTCCCACTGGGCGCGGCCGACGGCCAGGGGGCCGGTGCCGACGTAGTTCGGTCCGGCGGTGACGGTCGCCGCCCGCTCGCCGTCGACGTACAGCGTGATCTCACCGGTCGAGCCGTCCCGCACGCCGACCAGGTGATACCAGCGGCCCAGCTCCGGGGTCGTCACCAGCCGGGCGCGGTGCCCGCCGGGTGTGCTGAAGGCGAAGGCGCCCTGGCCGTACTGGAGGTAGAAGGGGCTCGCCTGACGCCTGCCGTCCTGGCTGACGGCGGTGGCGTAGTTGCCGGGGAGGCCGTCGAGCCGCACCCAGGCGGAGACGGAGTAGCTGCCGGTGGTGTCGAGGACCGGCCCGTCGGTCTCGGCGTGTGCTCCCCGGCCGTCGAACCTCAGCGCGCTGCCGCGGACACCGGGCGTCCAGGTGGTCCCCTCGGTCAGCGTCAGGGCCTTGGCGTTCGGGCCGTCGTCCCTGGCGGTGGTGCCCGTGCCCTCGTCGAGGGCCCAGCGCCCGCCGCCCTTCAGCTCCTGCCGCTCGCCCGCGGCGGCACCGGCGGCGATGACCCGCTGGTTGACGTCACGGATCCGGACCGGGTCGACCTTGATCACCCGACGGTCGTACGTGTAGAGGCCGTTGAGTTCGTTCTCCAGGTCGGTGATCTGGGTGTAGACCGAGCCGGACAGCTCGTGGGCGGCCTGGTCGAGGTAGTACTTCTCGGTGTTCTCCACGTACTTGCGGGTCAGCGCGTCCTTGTCGGCGACACCGCTGTAGATGACGGTCGGCGCGCCCGGCCACACGTGTCCCGGCGTGGGGAGGGTGAAGCCGCCGTGCTCGCCGTCCATGGCGGCCCGGTGGTCGGGGAACGGCGGGTCGGTGTTGCCGTAGTCGTGGTGGTCGATGATGTCGCCCTTGCCCGAGTCACCCTTGGAGTTGCAGCAGTTGACGCCGCTGTGGGCGTTGACGACGCGGGACGGGTCGGCGGCCTTGACGGCCTCGGCGATACGGCCGCTCTCCTCGCGGTCCCACTCGCCCCAGCCCTCGTTGAACACGATCCAGCCGATCACGGAGGGCGCGTTGTGATGCTCCCGCACCACCTCCATGCCCTGGTCGACGAAGGCCGTGCGGCCCTGGTCGGTGGGCAGGTCGCCGGAGACGAAGTCCTGCCAGACGAGCAGGCCGAGCCGGTCCGCGTGGTAGAACCACCGCGCGGGTTCCACCTTGATGTGCTTGCGGACGGCGTTGAAGCCCAGCTCCTTGTGGGCCTTCAGGTCGAAGGCGAGGGCTTCGTCGCTCGGCGCCGTGTAGAGGCCGTCGGGCCAGAAGCCCTGGTCGAGCGTGGCGAGCGAGAAGACCGGCTTGCCGTTGAGCACCAGCTTCGGGTAGCCGCCGACGTTCTCGACGCCGATCTCCCGCATGCCGAAGTAGCTGCCGATCCGGTCCCTCGACCTGCCGTCGGTGAGCGTGATGTCGAGGTCGTACAGATAGGGGTCGTCCGGGGTCCACAGGTGCTGCTTCGCCACGGGCAGGCGCAGCCGCTCACCGGCCGGTCCGCTGACTCTGCCGACGACCTTGCCGCGCCGGTCACGGGCGACCGCCTCCACCCGTGCCTTCGAGGAGGCGCCGCCGGACTCGACGGTCACCGCCACACTGCTCGTGTCGATGTCGGGCGTGATGACTACGTTGTCAATCGACGTGTCGGCGACGGGTTCCATCCAGACCGTCTGCCAGATGCCCGAGGACTGGGTGTAGAAGATGCCGCTCGGATGGGTGGACTGCTTGCCCTTCGGCTGGTCGGCGCCGCCGGTGTCGGTGACGGCGACCACCACCTCCTGCGGCCCGGAGCCCTTCAGCGCGTCGGTGATGTCGGCGCTGAACGCGTCGTACCCGCCGGTGTGTTCGGCGACCTTCTCGCCGTTCACCCAGACCCGGGCCCGGTAGTCGACGGCGCCGAAGTGGAGCTTGAGCCGGTTGCCCTCGCCGCCCTTGCCGATCCTCCAGTTCCGCGGCACGTCGATGAGCCTGCGGTAGAACATGTGGTCCTCGTGCCGCTCCAGCCCGGACAGCTGCGACTCGACCGGGAACGGCACGACGATCCGCTCGTCGAGGTCCTTGCCGAAGACCGGCTGCTCGCCCGCCTCGGCGGCGCTGAACTGCCAGGGCCCGTTGAGGTTCTTCCACTTCGCGCGCACCTGCTGCGGCCGTGGGTACTCCGGCAGCGGGTTGTTCTCGTCGAGCTTGTCGCCCCAGGGGGTGGTGAGCCGGTGGGTGGAGGCGTTCTGCGCGTAGCGGACGATCTTCGGCACGCTCTCGCCGCCGGCCGTCAGACCGCCCTGACCGTCGTACGACACGCGGACCTGCTGGTTCTTCTGGATGGGCTCCTGGAGCGTGATGAGCAGGGACGCGGGGTCGTCGGGGGCGGCCGTGACCGAGGCGACCGGCATGGCCACCGAGTCGGCTTCGATCTTCAGGTGGTTTTTGACCGCCTGGACGCCGCCGACCTCCTTCTCGAACCGGGCCCGCAGCCGCCGGCCGTCCTCGGCGACGGACAGCTCCACCGGGTAGACCTCGAAGCCGTCCGGCGGTGTGAACGCGGACATGGGCACCGGCTGCTTGGGCATCGTGGGCGTCGACCAGCGCAGCTTCATGCTGGCCCCGCCGGTGTCCTGGAACATCTCCAGGCGGAAGTCGTGCTTCTCCCCGGCGGTGAGCCGGACGGGCTCGCTGGTCTGCTCGTTGTCCCAGTCCGGCACCCAGTGGTCGATGACCGGCTCGCCGTCGATGAAGAGCCGGAAGCCGTTGTCGCCGATGGCGTGGAACGTGTACTCGCCGGTGGCCGGCGCCTCGATCCGGCCGGTCCAGCGGGCGGTGGTGTGCTCGGAGCGGCCGGTCAGCTCCTGGAACGTGCCGGTCAGCCCGGAGAAGTCGATCTGCGGGTCGAGCACGGTGCCGCCGAGCTGCGCGAAGTCCCGCGCGCCGGGTGCCGACATGCTGAAGTACTCGCCCTTGAGGCCGTGTACCTGCACGGCGGCCCGGCCGGCCGGTAACGCGGAGGTGCTGTCGGCCGTCTCGGTGGCGGGGGTGGTGGCCGAAGCGGTGGCCGTTTCGGCCGTGCTGGTCGTCTCGGCGGCCGACGCGGTGGACGTCAGACCGGTCGTGGGCAATGTCAGGGCCGCCGCGGTGAGCAGCGCCCAGACTCCGGCTCGTGGGCGGGTGTGTCGTCTCGTCATCGAACCTTCCTCGCACGAAGGGCTGGGACCGGTCCTGCCGACAGACGGCGGCAAGTGAGAGCGCCGGTCGCGTCCGGAACATCCGGGTGGGGTACCGGTCAGCGGCTCTTTCAACGATGTAAATCTCGGGACAGCGGAATGACAGCATGCCGTTCGACGGCTGTCCAGACCTCGCGCACCGCTCGGCTGATCGTCCGTCAGCGCGAGCATTGGCTGCGGCTCGGCTGCTGTTGACCTCCGGCGGCTCGGCTGCTGTTGGCCACCTGCGGCACCGCTGAGAGCGGCGACCGGCTGGACGGGCGCCGGCCGGTCGTTCCGGGGGTCATCCTCTTCGAACACGTGTGCCGCAGAATCCCTTACCTCGGGCAAAAAGAAAATCTGTCGTGGCGACGGTAGACATTGGCTCGCCGCGGGATTACAGTTCTCGTGTACTCAGGAAGTCGACGTGGTGCGGCAGACATGAACTGCCGCGCAAGCAGATGAAGCAGGACACGGCCCCTTCGGGGGTCGTGAGCAGTACCCGCGGTATCCAGCAGTACAAGTCCGTAACCGAAAGTAAGGAGCCGAGCGCCATCAGGATCGCCCGGGAGAGGCCCAGCCCACCCGGGTACCGCAGGCCCCGGATTGGAAGGTGGTCCACGGTCACGCATCCGCGATCCCCGCAGCCCCGCCCTTCCGGGCGGAGCCTGCGGACACAGAAGGCCGGTACAGCAGTCTGCCGGTAGATGGTGTGGAAAGCTCGGGGCCCGGGTGCCGTACGGCACCCGGGCCCCCCGCCCCGGCCCCGGGGCCCTCCCGCCCCCGGGGGCCCCCCGACGCGTCCCCGGAAGAAGAGGTCTATGCCCCCAGGCACACCCCGTCCCGTCGACAACCTCGACGACGACGACTACCCCGCCTACACCATGGGCCGGGCCGCCGAGATGCTCGGCACCACCCCCGCCTTCCTCCGCGCCCTGGGCGAGCACCGCCTGATCACCCCGCTGCGCTCGCAGGGCGGCCATCGTCGCTACTCCCGCTACCAACTGCGCATCGCCGCCCGCGCCCGCGAACTCGTCGACCAAGGCACCCCCATCGAGGCCGCCTGCCGCATCATCATCCTCGAGGACCAGCTCGAAGAGGCCCAGCGCATCAACGAACGACTGCGCGCGGAAAGCCGCGAGACACGGTCGAAGTCCTCGGCCTGACGGCGAGGCGCCCCGAGGTGGCCCGACCGCCGGCGCGGCAAGGCCCGGCGGTACAGGCCCGCAGTGGCCGGCTCGTACTGGCCGTCAGCCTGCCGCTGTCAGTCGGCGGCGTTCCCGACCCGCAGCGGCGTCGTCTCGATCCGCAGCGGCGTCGGCTCGACTGCGGCCCGCCCGAAAGCGGGACCGCCCGAGCAGCCAGGTCCGGCCGGTGCATAGAATGCGATCTCATGCCGAAGCCTGACGAGCTGATCATCGACATCGCGGCCCAAGTGGAGTCCGGGCAGAGCAATCAGATGTCCCTGACCGTGGTGACCAGCGGCGCTGTCATCACCGGTCGCCTGGCTCCCGAAGCGGTGTGGAGGAAGAGGGTCGCGGAGGTGCTGACGGACTCCGCCGACCTGAGCGAGTTCGCCGCCGTCTTCGACACCCCCGAGAAGAAGGACGGACCGCCCACACATCTGCACTTCCATGTCGCCCGGATCCTGCAGGGCACGGTGGGTATCCCGGAGACGGGCGGGATGTACCGCGTCGCGATCGAGGACGTCAGCGCGTGGACCGTGGGCGACTTCAGCTATTCCGACCACTGATCGACCACGCGGTTATCGCAGCCATTGGCGGCACGGGGAATGCGAGAATGGGCGCGCCATCGCGAAAGTAAAAGTGGATACGGCAGGCAGAAGTCTGTGCAGCGCAGGCGCTGACATGGGTGAAGAGATCCATCCATAATCCATGGCGACACATGCGAATAGCTGGGACCCGCACCCCTCGAGGTGCGGGTCCCAGCTACAGAGTGCGCGTCAGCGTCAGGCGGGAACGATGTTCTCGGCCGTCGGGCCCTTCTGGCCCTGCGCGATGTCGAAGCTCACCTTCTGACCTTCGAGCAGCTCACGGAAGCCGGAGGCGACGATGTTCGAGTAGTGGGCGAACACGTCGGCGCCGCCACCGTCCTGCTCGATGAAGCCGAAGCCCTTTTCCGCGTTGAACCACTTCACGGTGCCAGTAGCCATGTCATTTCTCCTTTAGGGGGCAGTGCATCGGGGTCCGCACTGCGCGGACCTCCGTGTCGCCGCGATGATCACCCCGTCCGGAAAAGACCGGCGGTACAAAAGCGCCTCCAGCGGCTCGGAAGCCGTCTGGACAGCGCTTGAAGTTTCGGGAACCACAACTGCAACTGACATCGACAGTAGCATGCTGAGGCGGTTTGCGTGGGGTGAAGAAGCCCACTCTGCGGAAACCTCGATTCGCGGGCACAGTTTTCGTTTATCCGAAGCGCAATGTTCTTCGGGACGGGCACAGCCCTTTTTCTGCCGGCCCTGCGCTTCGCGGGCGCGCACGAGGGCGCATGCCGGGTAACTGCCCGACCGCCAACTGCCCAGGACAGGCGCCCTCGCGCCGCGTTCTAGAAGAAGCCCAGTTTCCGCGGCGAGTAGGAAACCAGGAGGTTCTTCGTCTGCTGGTAGTGCTCCAGCATCATCTTGTGTCCCTCACGGCCGATGCCCGACTGCTTGTAGCCGCCGAACGCGGCGTGTGCCGGGTAGGTGTGGTAGCAGTTCGTCCAGACGCGGCCCGCCTGGATGGCGCGTCCGGCGCGGTAGGCGGTGTTGATGTCGCGGGTCCACACCCCGGCGCCGAGGCCGTACAGCGTGTCGTTGGCGATCTTCATGGCGTCGTCGAAGTCGTCGAACGACGTCACCGACACCACCGGCCCGAAGATCTCCTCCTGGAAGACGCGCATCCGGTTGTCGCCCTCAAAGATGGTCGGCTGGACGTAATAGCCGCCCTTCAGTTCGCCGTCGAGCTCCAGCCGTTCGCCGCCGGTGAGGACCTTCGCGCCCTCCTGCCGGCCGATGTCGAGGTAGGAGAGGATCTTCGAGAGCTGGTCGCCGGAGGCCTGCGCGCCGATCATCGTGTCCGTGTCGAGCGGGTGCCCGGCCTTGATCTGCTCCGTGCGGGCGATCGCCGCCTCCAGGAAGTCGGGGTAGGCACCGCGCTGGATCAGGCCCCGGGACGGGCAGGTGCACACCTCACCCTGGTTCAGGGCGAACATCGTGAAGCCCTCGAGCGCCTTGTCCCGCAGATCGTCGTCCTTCTCCCAGACGTCGTCGAAGAAGATGTTGGGGGACTTGCCCCCCAGCTCCAGCGTGACCGGCTTCAGGTGCTCCGCCGCGTACTGCATGATCAGCCGCCCCGTCGACGTCTCCCCGGTGAAGGCGACCTTCGCCACCCGCGGGCTGGAGGCCAGCGGCTTGCCCGCCTCCTCGCCGAAACCGTTGACGACGTTCACCACGCCCGGCGGCAGCAGATCCGCCACCAGGCTCAGCCAGTAGTGCACGGACGCCGGCGTCTGTTCGGCGGGCTTGAGGACGACCGCGTTGCCCGCCGCGAGGGCCGGCGCCAGCTTCCAGGCCGCCATCAGGATCGGGAAGTTCCAGGGGATGATCTGTGCCACCACGCCCAGCGGCTCGTGGAAGTGGTACGCCACCGTGTCGTCGTCCAGCTCCGCGATCGAGCCCTCCTGCGCGCGGACCGCGCCCGCGAAGTAGCGGAAGTGGTCGATGGCCAGCGGGATGTCCGCGGCCAGCGTCTCCCGGACCGGCTTGCCGTTCTCCCAGCTCTCGGCGACGGCCAGCTGCTCCAGATGTGCCTCCATCCGGTCGGCGATCTTCAGCAGGATGTCCGAACGCTCGGTCGCCGAACGGCGTCCCCACGCGGGCGCAGCGGCGTGCGCCGCGTCCAGGGCCCGCTCCACGTCCTCCGCGGTCCCTCGCGCCACCTCGGTGAACGGCTGGCCGTTGACCGGGCTGGGGTTCTCGAAGTACCGACCGCGGGCCGGCGGCACGTACTCGCCGCCGATGAAGTGGTCGTAGCGCGCCTGGTAGGAGACGATCGCGTCCGGTGTGCCGGGTGCCGCGTAACGGGTCATGCTGGGCCAGCCTCCTGGTGCGGTGCCGCCCGCCGTCGGACGGCTCTCGGTTCGGGAGGGTAGGGAGACGGACGTTGCGGTTACGTTGCGTTCGAGGCCTGTCCTTCGAGCATCAGGTCGGCTGCCGGTGCGGCAGGAAGAGGTGGGTATGCGACAGTGCCGTCATGCTGATCGTGAGGGCCGGTCTGCCCGCGGCGGGAAGGAGTGCGCTCGCCGAGGGGCTGGGGCGGGCGCTGCCCGCCGCGGTGGTGTCGGTCGACCCGGTCGAGGCGGCGATGTGGCGTGCCGGTGTGGACCGCGGTCAGCCGCCTGGCGGCCTACCTCGTCGCCGAGGCGGTGGCCGATGGCGTGCCGGCGCTGGGCCAGACCGTGATCGTCGACGGCCGTCAACGCGGTGGGGGCGGCCCGTCGGCAGTGGCGGGTGCTGGCCGACCGGCACCGGGTGCCCGTGGCGTTCATCGAGGTGGTGTGCTCCGACTCGCGGGTACACCGCCAACGACTGGAACGCCGGTCCCGAGGCATCGTGGGCTTCGAGGAGCCGACCTGGGAGACGGTTCAGCAGCGACGGGCCGCGTACGAACCCTGGACGGATCACCGGCTGGTGCCCGATTCGATCGCTGCCTGGCCGCGAACGTGGCGAAGGCCCAGGAGCATCTGACCCTGGCAGCACGGCCGCCCTCGCAGTCCGCGTTCTGACCACCAGTCCAACCGCCCACCCCGCGGCACGGCTCAGGGTCTCAACCGCCATGGGGCGTTGCCTCATACGGTGCGAGGTCACGCCGGTCCTGACGTTCCAGGCCCGTTGCCGCGGAGCGTTCGCATGTCGACCCCCGCCGTGCCGGCCGCCGTCTTGCTCCCCGCAGCCCCGTCCGGACCGAACACCGGCCGGATGCCTCTGGCGAACGGTTCCTGAGGGCCCGGCGGGCCAGGTGGTGGACCGAGCCGCGCACCGGGCCGCCGGACGGGCTCGGGCGACGGTGCCGCCAGTTCCGCGTCGAGTGCGGCCAGCCGCGCCCGCACCGATGCCGTCGGCCGCACCGCGGCCAGCGCCCGCCAAGCGTCCACGTCGTCCTCGCCCCACGGCGCGTGCACCCAGTCGGCGAGCAGGTCGGGGTCCCGGCGGGCGATGAGGGCCGCGCGCAGCCCGTCCGCCAGCCGGTGCCTGAGCCGCACCACCGCCGGGGCCCGGGACGCGGGCAGCAGCGGCCCGGCGTAGGCCGTGGCGGCCGCGGTCACGGCGCCATACTCCAGCCGCCGCTCGACCACGGCGATGTCCGACTCGACCCGGACGGTCAGCCGGTACGGCCGCGACGCCAGCAGCCCGTCGCCCAGTATCCGGCGCAGCCGGGCCAGTTCGGCGCGCAGCGTCACCGGCGTCACCGACTCGTCGTCGTACAGCGCCACCAGCAGTTCGTCGCCGGTCAGTCCCTCCGGGTGCCGGGCGAGCAGCACCATGATCTCGCTGTGCCGGCGGCTCAGCCGGATCCGGCGGCCCCCCGCGAGCAGCAAGGCCTGGTCCCGGCCCAGCGCGGACAACTCCACGGCGTCCCGCGCGGGTGGTCTGGGATCGAGCAGCGCCAGCTGGGACTCGGCGGCCCGGGCGACCGCCTGGACGAACGCCAGGCTGTGCGGGTGCGCCAGTCCGTCGCCGCCGGTGATGTCCACGGCCCCGAGCACCCGCCCGGTGCGCGGATCGTGCACCGGCGCCGCCGCGCAGGTCCAGGACTGGACCCGGCGCACGAAGTGCTCCGCCGCGAAGACCTGCACCGGCCGGTCGAGGGCGACCGCCGTGCCCGGGGCGTTGGTCCCCACCGCGCTCTCCGCCCACCGGGCGCCCGGTACGAAGTTCATCCGCCCCGCCTGCCGCCGGGTCGCCGGGTGGCCCTCGACCCACAGCAGCCGGCCGTGGGCGTCGCACACCGCGAGCAGGTGTTCCCCGTCCACGGCGAACGAGCTCATCAGTTCCCGGCACAGCGGCATCACCCGGGCCAGCGGATGGTCCGCCCGGTAGGCGCCGAGGTCGCCGTCGGTCAGCTCCACGCTCGCGCCGCCGTCCGGTCCGACTCCGGCCCGCGCGGACCGCCGCCACGAGTCGGCGACGACGGACCGCACGGGCCGGGGCACGGTGCCCGCCCGGTTGAACGTCTCGTGCGCGCGACGCAGGATCCGCGCGCGCTCGGCAGGGTCGGCTCCCGGCTCCAGAGCCACCCAGGGATCGGTCACCTCGGCCTCCCGGAAGACGATGCGGCTGGCGGGCGTACTGAACTGCGGTGCGGTGCACTGCGATCGCCACGCGGTGGAACGGCGGGGCCGTGCCGTGATGGGGTGGGCACGGCTCGCAACATCGTCACTCCGGCCGTGCGCTCCGACAACCGTTTCGACCGTGCTCACCCGGCGCGGGCCCGGGTCAGGCGCGGTTGACGAGCCGCATGTACCGTCTCCAGTCCCAGTACGGCCCCGGATCGGTGTGGTCGGAGCCCGGGACCTCGTAGTGCGCGATGATGTGCGCGCGGTCCTTCGGGACTCCGTACTTGTCGCAGATCGACGCGGTGAGCCGGGCCGACCGCTCGTAGAGGGCGTCGGTGAAGTAGCCGGGCCGGTCCACCCAGCCCTCGTGTTCGATGCCGATGCTGCGGGTGTTGTAGTCCCAGTTGCCCGCGTGCCAGGCGATGTCGGACTCGCGGACGCACTGCGCGAGACCGCCGTCGGCCGAGCGCACCACGTAATGCGCGGACACCTGCTTCCTGCGGTTCTGGAAGACGCCCAGGGTGGTCGAGTAGGACGCCTGGGTGACGTGGATGACCACGAAGTCGACGGGGTGGCTCGTGGGCCGGTTCGCCGGCGTGTAGTTGGCGGTGTGCGCCGGGTGCCAGACGGCGAGCGGACGGTCGGGGGCGGGGGTCCGCGCGTCGGCCCGCGTCCGGGGCAGCAGCGCGTACGGGACGGCGGCGAGGGCGGCGCCTCGCAGGAGCCGTCGCCGGCCGGGGAGCGGTCGTGCCCGTTCCATGGGGGAGTGCCTTTCGACTGCTCTGCGCGAGACGGTACGGCGCGCGGGATCAGCCCCGCAGCGTCGCCGCCGTCTCGCGCAGCCGGGCGTGCAGTCCGCGGTGAGTCTCGCGGGCCGGGAGCCATTCCTTGCGCAGCTTGGCCACGCAGGTGTAGTTCGTGTCGCACACGTTGGCCAGCGGTGATTCCACGGCCTGGGTCGTGAACTGGTAGGCGTCCAGCTCGCTGAACCCGTAGTCGCGGACCAGCCACCGCACCAGGTCCAGCTGGGATATCCGGAACGCGTCCTCCAGCGGACGGGCGGAGCCCGTGGAGATGATGTGGGTGTCCGACTCGATGCGCGGCCACGGTGTGTGCAGCCCCTTGAGGAGTTCGACGATCACCACCGTGTTCATCGCGCACTCGACGGCCACGCCGCAGGTCTCGCCCTCGCCCTGCCGCGCGTGCCCGTCGCCGAGGCTGAGCAGCGCTCCCTCGACGTTCACGCCGAGATAGCAGGTGACGCCGGCCCGCATCTCCGGCGTGTCCATGTTGCCGCCGTGCGCGTCGGGCACGAGCGCGGAGCGGACCTCCAGGTTGGCCGGGGCCACCCCGACGGTGCCGTGCATCGGATCGAGGGGCAGCTCGATCTCGATGTCACTGTCGTGCGCCCGGAACAGCGCCGTCCGTCGGGTCCGGTCCAGCTGCCAGATCCACACAATCTCCGGCAGCGGGGGCTGCAAGGTGGCCGTGGCGGCCGTCGAGGTGAGCGCGCCGAACAGCGGCACGGTCGTCGACGCGGCCCAGTCCCGGGCCGGTTCGATGGACACGAAGTGCACCGCGACCGTGTCCCCGGGCTCGGCGCCCTCGACGTGGAACGGTCCCGTCTGCGGGTTGAGGAACGGGAACTCGCACACCTCCGACACCAGGTCCTTCTCCGAGCGCACCCGCCCGGCGAAGCAGTCCTCCGTGTAGAGGTCGAGCACCGTGCCCGGTGCGATCCGGGCGACGGGCGGCGCGCCGCCGAACGTCCAGGCGTACTCGCCCGGTTCGGGCCGTACCGTCAGAATGCGTGTCTGCTCGCCGGACATGAGCCGTTCCCCCCGCTCGACCGATGGATCACCTGAGTCCTCACGCGCTCCGCACACCGCCGTCTTCGCCGGACGACGGGAGCGGCTCGCGTGATTCACGGTACGGCGCTTCGGTGACAGGCAGAAGGCCCCGGCGATCTTCCGTGGACGAGAACGCCGTTGTGGACAACTCGCTCACTCACACGGGTGATCGGCGGGCGGTGGAGGACTTCGCGGCCCTCTCAGGCCCGCCCCGCCACCGCCGCCGGATCGTCCAGCACCCCCCGGACCACCGAGTGAGCGGCCCCCAGCAACGGGCCCTGCGGGCCGAGCCGGGAGACGGACACCGGGCAGGGCGGGCCGGCCGTGCGCCGGGCCAGTTCCGAGCGCAGCGACGGCAGCAGCCAGGGCGCGACTCCCGCCAGCGCACCGCCCAGCACCACGCTCTCCGGGTCCAGCAGGTTGACCGCGCCGGTCAGGGCGATGCCCAGCGCCTCGCCCGCGTCGCGCAGGGCCCGTCGTACGTCCTCGTCGCCGGCCTCGGCGCGCCCGGCCAGCATCCCGACCCGGTCCTCACCGGGCTCCAGGCCCGCCGCCCGCAGCACCGCCTCCTCACCGGCGTACTGCTCCAGGCAGCCGCGTCCGCCGCAGGCGCACTCCGGCCCGTCGGGGCGGACCGGCACATGGCCCAGCTCGCCCGCGAAGCCGCGCGTGCCGCGCAGCAGGCCGCCGCCGACGACGACCGCGGCACCGATGCCGATCTCGGCCGAGACGTGCAGGAAGTCGGGCGGCGTGCCCTCGCCGAGCCACAGTTCGGCCAGCGCGCCGAGGTTGGCCTCGTTGTCCACGACCAGCCCCGCCTCGAACGGCAGCAGGGCGCCCAGGTCGAGGTCGTGCCAGCCGAGGTTGGGGGCGCGGACGACCGTACGGCCGTCACGGGCGACGAGACCGGGCACGGCCACGGTGAGACCGGCCGGCCACAGTCCCTCGCCCTCCGCCTCGGTGACGACCTGCCGTACCAGCCCGGCCAGTTCCTCGAGCACCGGCTCGGGGGCGCGCCCCCGGTTCGTGCCGTGCCGCACCGCGCGGGCGCGCGTTACGCCGCGCAGGTCGACCGCGCACACCGCGAGGTGGTCGACGCCGATCTCCGCGCCGATCCCGGCGGGCCCGTGCGCGCTGACCGCGAGCGCGGAGCCCGGCCGGCCGACCCGGCCGGGGCGCTCGGGGCCCAGCTCCTCCAGCAGACCGGTGCGGATCAGCTCGTCGACGAGGGTCGACACCGCCGCCCGGGTCAGCCCGATGCGCGAGGCGACCGCCGCGCGGGAGAGCGGCCCCTCGGCGCTGACGGTGTGCATCACGCGGGCCAGGTTGCGGCGGCGCATGCCCTGCTGGGTGTCGGGCAGCACCCGCCCGGGGACCGCCGCGTGAGCCTCGTGCGGCGCGCGCCCGGGACCGGTCGCGGGCGCCTCGCGCGGCGCGCGCCCCGGCTCGCCCGGGTGGGTCTCGTGCAGCGGTGCGGTCATGCCTGCGTGTCCTCAGCTGGTCCGTGGGCTCCGCTCCAGCAGCGGGGCCGCGTCGGAGAGTACCCCGGTGATCCTCGCCAGCGTCTCCTCGTCCCGCTCCACCGCCTCCAGCACGGGCCCCCGCGCGGTGTCCCAGCGCCGGGCGACCGCCGCCGCGTCCTCCCCGGTCAGCAGGCCGGCGGCCTGGGCGGCGGCACCGAGCGCGACCAGCTCCCGCGCCTCCGGCACCTGCACCGGACGCCCCGACAGCCGTCGTACGGTCTGCTGCCAGGCCGTGCCGCGGGCGCCGCCGCCGATCAGCAGCAGCGGAGCCGAGGGGTCCGCGTCCGCGTCGAGGACCTGGTCGAGCGCGCCGAGCAGCGCGTGCACGGCCCCGTCGTACGCGGCCTGCAGCAGCTGACCGGCGGTGGTGTCGTGCCGCAGGCCGTGCAGGATCCCCGAGGCGTGCGGCAGGTTCGGGGTGCGCTCGCCGTCCAGGAACGGCAGCAGCGTGGCGGTCGTGCCGGGCTCGACGGCCTCCCGGTCCAGGCCCAGCAGCTGCGCGACGCGGTCCACGGCGAGCGTGCAGTTCAGGGTGCAGGCCAGCGGAAGCCAGTCACCGCGCGCGTCGGCGAAACCGGCGACGATCCCGGTCGGGTCGGCCGGCCGGCGCCGGGACACCGCGTACACCGTGCCCGAGGTGCCGAGGCTCATCACCGGCGTGCCCGGCCGCAGCCCGAGGCCCAGTGCGGCGGCGGCGTTGTCACCGGTGCCCGCCGCGACCAGGGTGCCCTTCGAGAACGGCAGGTCGTGACTGTCGCGTACGGTCCCGGCCACCTCGCCCGGCCGCACCACGCGGGGCAGCAGCGCCGGGTCGAGCCCCACGTGGGCGAGGATCTCGGCGTCGTACGACTCGCTGCCCGACGCCCACCAGCCGGTGCCGGAGGCGTCGCCGCGGTCGGTGGTGCCCTGACCGGTGAGCCGTTCGGTCAGGTAGTCGTGCGGGAGGCGGACCGCCTTGGTCGCGCGGACCGCGTCCGGCTCGTGCTCGGCGAGCCAGGCCCACTTGGTGACGGTGAACGACGCGGTCGGCACGGAGCCGGTGCGCTCCGCCCAGAACTTCGCGCCGCCCAGTTCCCCGGCCAGCCGGCGGGCCTGCGGGGCCGACCGCACGTCGTTCCACAGCAGCGCCGGACGCACCGGCTCACCGCGCGCGTCCAGCGTGACCAGGCCGTGCTGCTGTCCTCCGATGGACACCGCGGCGGCCTCGTGGGCGGCGTCACCGCACTGGCGCAGTGCCTCGCACAGCGCGTCCCACCACTGCCGGGGGTCGCTCTCGCGGCCCGCGCCGGAGGAGACGGTGTGCGGCGCCTGGCCGCTCGCCACGACCTGCCCGGTCGCCGCGTCGACGATCAGCGCCTTGGTGGACTGCGTGGACGTGTCCACACCGACGACGAGCGGACCCTCGGCTGCTGACATCGGGGCTCTCCCTCTTCCGTGGCTCAGCGGGGATATGTGGTGGATGGTGAGGTTCGGGAAGGTGATCGGGACCACCTTGTCTCTTCCCAGAGACGCGACCGCATACTAATTTGTAAACCGCCATGACGAAATAGTCGGCAGCACATCGAGCGAGCAAGGAGCCGCGGCATGAACTACCAGCCCACCCCCGAGGACAGGTTCACCTTCGGCCTGTGGACCGTCGGCTGGCAGGGAAGGGACCCGTTCGGTGACGCCACGCGGCGCGCCCTCGACCCGGCCGAGACGGTCCAGCGCCTGGCCGAGCTGGGCGCCTACGGCGTCACCTTCCACGACGACGACCTGATCCCGTTCGGGTCCACCGACACCGAGCGCGAGTCGCACATCAAGCGGTTCCGCCAGGCTCTGGACGCCACCGGACTGACCGTCCCGATGGCCACCACCAACCTCTTCACGCACCCCGTCTTCAAGGACGGCGCGTTCACCGCCAACGACCGCGACGTGCGCCGCTACGCGCTGCGCAAGACCATCCGCAACATCGACCTCGCCGTCGAACTGGGCGCGAAGACGTACGTCGCCTGGGGCGGCCGCGAGGGCGCGGAGTCGGGCGCCGCCAAGGACGTACGCGTCGCCCTCGACCGGATGAAGGAGGCCTTCGACCTCCTCGGCGAGTACGTCACCTCCCAGGGCTACGACCTGCGCTTCGCCATCGAGCCCAAGCCGAACGAGCCGCGCGGTGACATCCTGCTGCCGACCGTCGGCCACGCGCTGGCGTTCATCGAGCGCCTGGAGCGGCCCGAGCTGTACGGCGTCAACCCCGAGGTCGGGCACGAGCAGATGGCCGGGCTGAACTTCCCGCACGGCATCGCGCAGGCGCTGTGGGCGGGCAAGCTCTTCCACATCGACCTCAACGGCCAGTCCGGCATCAAGTACGACCAGGACCTGCGCTTCGGCGCCGGCGACCTGCGTGCCGCGTTCTGGCTGGTCGACCTCCTGGAGAGCGCCGGTTACACCGGCCCGCGCCACTTCGACTTCAAGCCGCCGCGGACCGAGGACCTCGACGGCGTGTGGGCGTCCGCCGCCGGCTGCATGCGCAACTACCTCATCCTCAAGGAGCGTGCGGCCGCCTTCCGCGCGGACCCCGAGGTCCAGGAGGCCCTGCGCGCCGCCCGCCTCGACGAGCTGGCCCAGCCCACGGCGGCCGACGGCCTCCAGGCCCTGCTCGCCGACCGCTCCGCGTTCGAGGAGTTCGACGTCGACGCGGCCGCCGCGCGGGGCATGGCCTTCGAGCGGCTGGACCAGCTGGCGATGGATCACCTGCTGGGTGCTCGGGGCTGAGGAGGGTTGCCCCTGCGGGCGGGGGGCCTCCGCGTGGGGAGCCTCCGAGTGAGGGCGTGGGGGGGGGGCGTCCTCGGCGTGAGGCCTCCGCGCGGGTAACGGTCTTCGCTCGGAAGTGACGGCCCGCGCGGGCCGGTGTCTGCCGTAAGCAGTGCCCTCGGTTCGGAGGGCTCTGCGGAGGGTGAAGGCCTCCGGCTGGCGGGCCGCCCCGCATGCGGGGCGACGCGCCCTCGCGCAGAGGTATCGCGCTCGCGCGCGGGATGCGGAATGTCGCGGAATCGTGCGATCCACGGCATGGGTCCGTGCCGAACTCCGCGCGGGGTCTCGCGTCTTGGCCGGTACGGCGGGACGCTGGGCGGCATGGTCACGCCGCCCCCACCGCCCGGACCACCCCAGCCGCCTCCACCGCCCGGACCGCCGGCCGATGCGCCGCCGCCGGACGGCTTCGGACCGCCTCCCGGGGGTTCTGGGAACTCCGGGCTCCCGCCAAGGCGGCGTACACGGCTCCTCATCGCCCTGGCCGCCCTGGTGGCCGTCGTCCTCGTCGTCGTAGTGGTGCTGGTCGCCTCCGGCGACGACGGCGCGCCGGACGAGCGGCCGTCCGGCGAGCCCGGCGCGAGCCGGTCGGTGGAGCCGTCGTTCGGGATCCCGAGCGGGCTGCCCAGCGCAGTGCCGCCGCTGCCCTCCGAGTTCCCGAGCGAGCTGCCGAGCGACTTCCCCAGCGAGCTGCCCAGTGGCCTCCCGAGCGAACTGCCCAGCGGGTTCCCCACCGAACTCCCCAGCGGCATTCCCAGCCACCTTCCCAGTGGCCTCGAACCGCCGATCCCCTCCCTGGCCGAGGGCGACCTACCGTGAGGACACGGGAAGCCGCGGCCCGAAAGAGCCGCGGCTTCGCGTGCACGTCCGTCTACGGAAGGTGCCCTGTGTCGTTGAGCAGCCGTACCGACGCGTTCCCGTCCCCGTCGTAGGCCACCGCCGACAGGGACGCCGCCGCCGGCTCCATCCGGAACAGCGACTCCGCCGGCGCGCCGAGCGCCAGCCGGACCAGTGTCCGGAGCGGGCCGACGCGGGATACGACGAGCACCGTCTTCCCGCGGTGCCGAGCCAGCAGGGCATCCCGTGCCGCCGCCACCTGCGGCGCCACCGCATCGAAACTCGACGTGGACGTCCAGGCCCACCGGGTGACGACCGCCTCCGCGGTCTGCCGTCAGCGCCGCAGCGGTGACGAGACGATCGCCGCCACGCCGCGACGGGCCGCCAGCACCGCCGCGGTCGCCTCGGCCTGGGACGGCCGACCTCGGACAGCGACGGATTCGAGCCACCGCTGCGGAGAACCGCTTCTCCGGCGTCAGTGGCGTCTCACCGTGCCGCAGCAGCAGGAGCGTCGTCGCCGCACCCCTGCCCCCGAACGGCCACCCGGAGGCGGCCCGAGGGCCGTGGTCGTGTCCGGTCTCACCGGATCGGTGACCCGCCTTGATCCACGAGGACTCGCCGTCAGTAGTCGATGCGGTCGGGCTTCGCGAGCCACGCGTCGAACGGCGCCGTGCGGTTCGCCAGGTCCAGCCGCTCGATCGACATCGGCCACATCGACGCCGGCCGCTTCTCGAAGAGGTCGTAGAACTTGCGGTCGTCGAAACCGGCCACGGCGGCGTCGTCCCGGTCGGCGGCGAAGACGATCCTGTCGACGCGCGCCCACAGCGCGGAGGACAGACACATCGGACACGGCTCACACGAGGTGACCAGGACGCAGCCTTCGAGCGAGAAGCTGCCCAGCTGCTTGCAAGCGGCTCGCATCGCGCTCACCTCGGCGTGCGCCGTCGGGTCCAGGGTCGCGGTGACCTGGTTGTTCCCGAGCGCGACGACCTCTCTGCCCTTGGCGACCAGGGCGCCGAACGGACCACCGCCGTTCGCCACGCTGGTGGTGGCCAGTCCGATCGCCTCTTCCAGCCAGGTGCGCTCGAGCTCCTGGATGCCTGCTTCCTGGGTGTGCGCGGTCATGAACGGTCCTCTTTCGGAGACGGTGGAAACCCCGGATGCGTTGTCCGTGCGGGAACATCGCTCCCATGGAGCTTGGAGGGCGTCGGTACCGCTCGTGCTGCGAACGGCGGCGTGTCCTGATTCCGGTGGGCGGCTGGTCTGGCTCGGTTGCTGCGTGTGTGAGGAGTACACAGCCAATCGAGGGGAGTCAGCTAGGAGTGGAAGGCATGAAAGCCTCCGCAGGCAGGGACCGGCTCTTCGTAGGTTTGCACAACAACGATCCGGGCCGGTGACGGTAGTCAACTCCTAGGACTGCAGGCGCCTGCCACGACCGGACCGGCGCGATACGGTCTCCAGCCGCCGGATCACGGGTTTGGCGTGAATCCACTCCCCGCGCGGGGATGGCATCCGATGGCGGGGAGCGGGCCGGGACGCGGTCGGCAGCCGCCCCCAGCCGCCGGCCCGTCAGCAGTCCCCGTCTCCTCTCCGGCCCCGTCCTAGCTTCGTCCCCCGTCCCCGTCCTCCGTTTCCTGGAGCCGTGCCGTGGCGAGTGCCGTCGCCGGGTTGCGGGCCGGGCCACCGGCCGGGATCCAGCGACCGCGTTCCTTGCGGTACGGCCACCAGCGGCCGTCCCGGTCCAGGCGCAGCTGGAACGGCGCGCCCACGACCGTCCACCGGTTGCCCCGCGCCCGCAGCGCCGGACGCTCGTCGTCCTCCCGGGCCGATTCCAGGGCGGCACGCGCGCGGACGAGTGCGTCACCCTCGACCGTCCACTCCTCGTCGAACACCGACAGGGCGACCGCGCCACCCTGCTCCCAGGCCCGTACGGCCGCCGACAAGCCCTCCCGGCCGCGCCCCGAGCCATCGGCCAGCCGTTCCCACACCGCGCGCCCGGGCGCACCGGCGGCCAGCCGGACCGCGTCCTGGGTGACCGACAACTCGGCCGCGAGGCCGTGGTCCAGGTCGACCTGCTCCGGGCCGGTCCGCACCCCGCCGACCTGCTTCACACCGGTCTGCACCCCGCCGACCTGTTCCGCGCCGGCGCGCAGCGCGTCCGCCAGCATCTGGTGGGCCGCCACGGCGGTCCGGGCAGCCAGGAACTGCAGGGCGGCGGGGTCGACGCCGGGCGCGGGCGTGGCCTCGGCGTCCAGGGACGGCGGCAGTCCGGGCCGGTCGGGCAGGACGGGCAGGACGGGCAGCGGCGGCAGGATGTCGCCGGCCGCGTACGCCTCCGCGGCGTCCACACCGGCCGGTGCCGAGGCCTCCTCGGCGCGCGCGGTGCCGCGCGCGTGGAGGGCGCCGACGAGGGCCCGCTCACCGCGACCGCGCATCAGCAGCAGGACGAAGGGATCCTCGTCGAGCAGCCGCGCCACCTGGTAGCACAGCGCGGCCGTGTGCCCGCAGTGGTCCCAGGCGCCGCAGTCGCACTCCGGCTCCAGGTCCCCCAACCCCGGCAGCAGCTCGATCCCTGCCACCGCCGCGTCCTCGACGAGGTGCGGCGGCATGTCCCGGTCGACCAGCGCGGCGACGTGCCCGGCCCGTTCGACGGCCAGCTCCACGAAGCGGTCCCACTGCTCGTCGGACAGCTCCTCCAGCAGGACGTCGGCCCGGTGGGCGCTGCGGTCGCGGTCGTGCACGACCGCCGTGATCCGGCCCGGCCGCACGGACACCGCGCCCACCGCTCCCGCGCGGGCGAGCCGGCGCCCGGTTTTCACCTGCTGGGCGTCCAGCGCCGTGTCCTCCAGCGCCTTCAGCCAGGCCTGGCCCCACCACGTTAGGGCGAAACCTCGCCCCCGCGCGGGCGGCAGCGCCGCGAAGGTGCGCTCGGTGTCGTCGTCGTTCCGGCTCATCGCGTGCTCCCTCGCAGTGCCACCAGTTCGGCCAGCTCGGCGTCCGAAAGCTCTGTCAGGGCCGCCTCGCCGGAGCCGAGCACCGCGTCGGCCAGCTCCCGCTTGCGGCTCAGCATGTCGGCGATACGGTCCTCGATCGTGCCCTCCGCGATCAGCCGGTGAACCTGCACGGGGCGGGTCTGGCCGATGCGGTACGCGCGGTCGGTGGCCTGCGCCTCGATGGCGGGGTTCCACCAGCGGTCGTAGTGGACGACGTGTTCCGCGCGGGTGAGGTTGAGTCCGGTGCCGGCCGCCTTCAGTGACAGCAGGAAGACGGGGACCTCGCCGTCCTGGAAGCGCCGCACCATCGCCTCGCGCGCCGGCACGGACGTCCCGCCGTGCAGGAACTGCGAGGGCACGCCCCGCGCGGACAGATGCCGTTCGATGAGCCGGGCCATCGCCACGTACTGCGTGAAGACCAGGACGCCCGCTCCCTCGGAGAGGATGGTGCCCAGGAGTTCGTCCAGCAGCTCCAGCTTCCCGGAGCGGCCGGCGATCCTCGGGTGTTCTTCCTTCAGGTACTGCGCCGGGTGGTTGCAGATCTGCTTCAGACCGGTCAGCAGCTTCACGACGAGTCCGCGCCGCGCCATGTCGTCGGCGCCCGCGATCTCCGCGAGCGTCTCGCGCACCACGGCCTCGTACAGGGCCGTCTGCTCCGGCGTGAGCGACACCGCGTGGTCCGTCTCCGTCTTCGGCGGCAGCTCCGGAGCGATCCCGGGATCGGACTTGCGGCGGCGCAGCAGGAACGGGCGTACCAGTCTGGACAGCCGGTCCGCCGCGGCGGCGTCCCGTCCGCTCTCGACCGCCTGCGCGTACCGCGCGCGGAAGGCGCCCAGCCGGCCCAGCAGCCCCGGGGTCGTCCAGTCGAGGATCGCCCACAGTTCGGAGAGGTTGTTCTCCACCGGGGTGCCGGTGAGCGCCACGCGCGCGCGGGCGCCGATGGAACGCAGGGCCCGCGCGGTCGCCGCGTACGGGTTCTTCACGTGCTGGGCCTCGTCGGCCACCACGAGTCCCCACGGCACCTCGGCCAGCCGCTGCGCGTCCAGGCGCATCGTGCCGTAGGTGGTGAGCACGAACTCTCCGTCCGCCAGGCCTTCGAGATCACGCCGGGCACCGTGGAAGCGGCGCACCGGTGTGCCGGGCGCGAACTTCTCGATCTCGCGCTGCCAGTTGCCCATCAGGGACGTGGGGCAGACCACCAGGGTCGGCCCCGCGGCCGCAGGGTCGGTCTGCCGGTGCAGATGCAGCGCGATCAGCGTGACGGTCTTGCCGAGGCCCATGTCGTCGGCGAGGCAGCAGCCCAGTCCCAGGGACGTCATCCGGGCCAGCCAGCTCAGGCCGCGCCGCTGGTAGTCGCGCAGTTCGGCGGCGAGGCCGGCGGGCTGGGGGACCGGCTCCTGGCCCTCGGGGTCGGCGAGCCGTTCGCGCAGCCCGGCCAGCCACCCCGTGGCCCGGACCTCGACCCGGGCGCCGTCGACCTCCGTGGAGCCCGTCAGCGCGGCGCCCAGCGCGTCGATGGGGGTGACCTTGCGGTCCCGCTGGTCACGTGCCCGGCGCACCTCCCGCGGGTCGACCAGGACCCACTGGTCGCGCAGCCGGACGAGGGGACGGGTGGCCTCGGCGAGCCGGTCCAGCTCCTCGCGGGACAGCCGCTGGTCGCCGAGCGCGAACGACCAGCTGAAGGCGAGCAGCGCGTCGGCGGACAGGAACGACGGCGTGTCCGCGGAGAGCCTGCCGCCGCCCGGCTCGTCGTCCGCCGGTCCGACGACCGCGCGGGTGGTCAGATCGCGGGCCAGCTCCCTCGGCCAGTGCACGTCGACCCCGGCGGCGGCGAGCGCCGCCGTGCCCTCGCCCAGCAGCTCGGTGACCTCGTCGTCGGCCAGTTCCACGGTGTCCGGCGCGGCGGCCGAAAGCAGCGGGCTCAGCGCCGGCCACGCCCGCGCCGCGCGCCGCAGCGCCACCAGGGCGTCCATCCGCGCGCGCGGACCGAAGGCGCGGCTCGTGGCGTCCGTCGCGGCCCACACGTCGGCCGCGTCCGCGACCAGCGACGGATCGCTGACCAGGTGCACCTGCGGAACGGCCCGGAAGACGGGCCCTGCCGCGCGGGACGCGTCCCCCGTGTCCCCCGGTACGTCCCGATGTACCTCCTCCGATACGTCCCGCAGTGACTCCGCCAGGCCGCTCACCTCGATCCGCAGCGAGATCCGTACGCCCGCGTCGTGGCCGGCGGCGACGTCGGCGGCCCAGGCCCGCTGGGCGGGCAGGTGCTGCGGCTCCGGTGCCGCGTAGGCCGGTCCGCCGGTGACGAGCGGTGCGGCGGGGGAGCGGGGCAGGGTGTCGGCGACCGCGTCCAGGAAGGACCGCAGCAGTTCCTCGGGCTCGGGCAGGCGCAACGGCTCGACAGCCGTCACCGGGACGGCGTGCGCCTCGGGCGGCATCGCGGCGGCGAGCCGGCGCACCTCCTCGGTCTCCTCCGCGCGCAAGGGGCCCGCGCGCCACGCGTCGTGGTCGCTGGGAGACAGGCCGGGCAGCAGCAGGCCGCGCGCCGTGAAGCGAAGGGCCAGGAGGGCCGCGGCGCCCCAGAACACGCTCGCCCGGTGCCCCTGGGCGGCGACACGCGCGCGTGCGAGGAGGGGCAGGGCCGCGCGCACCGGCAGCAGGAGAGCGGGCACGGTGACCGGCTCGATCCCGTCGTCACCGGGCAGCGCGACGGTCAGGTCGGTGAGCCTCCCGGCGGCGGCGCCCGGTGGTGGTGCCTCGCCGTCGGGCCGCCAGAAGGCGACGCCGCCGGTACGGGCCGGATCACCGGGCACGAACACCGCGCAGCAGCGGGCCAGTTCGGGGATGTCGGAGGAGGGTGCCGGGGAAGTCCACTGCACAGCGCGTCGCATTCCTCAAATTTGACTACCTGCGGTCGGAATCGCCGAGGGTACAGCACGGGATCGATGGGCCCGTCATGCTGAGGCTGTGAGCTGAGTCACTGGAGGAGGAACGGTTCGGGTAGCCCTGAGGCCCTTCAGGGGTGAGCATCAGGGATGTCTCAGGGGCGCGGCTCGGAACTGCCTGCGGCACGGGGCCGTTTTCCCCAGCAGAGAGCGGCAGTGGCCGCGAAGGAGGCGACGCACATGTCGAAGAACGCGAAGATCGCCGCGGGAGGTGTGGCGGTCGGACTGATCCTCTGGATCTGGCTGCCGTGGTGGGCCGCACTGCTGATCGTGCTCGGCGTCCCGGCCGCCGCGTATCTCGCCCTGGACCCCGGACAGCGGCGCAGGCTGCGCCGCGTCACCCGCAAGGAGCTGGGCCGCTAGCCCCGGATCCGGCGGCGCGGATGAGGACGGCGGCGGGTGCCGCGCAGGAGGGAGAGCGGGCGGGAGGGGCGAGGGTACCTCGCCGCCTCGGCGGAGTCCCAGTCCGCCGCGCACCCGCCGCCGTCCCGCGCAGCTCGCCGACCGTCCGAGTGGGCCGCCGGTGACCCACCGCCCACCCACTGCCACTGCACCGACACCGCCTCAACGCTCCCAGCGGTCCGGGAGACACAGCGTCCACCGAGAAGCAGCGCTCACCAGCCCTCAGCAGCCCCAGCGCCCGCCGGCGCGTCGCCCGTCCGCCGCCCTCGGCCGCAACGGCGCGCCGCCACCGCCCGACCACTCAGCCCGGACCACTCAGCTTGGCCACTCCGCTCGGCGCTCAGCTCGACCACTCAGCTCGGCCGCACGGCCAACTTGTCCAGCGCCTCCAGCAACCCCGGCAGCTCCGGCCCCCGCCCCACCGGCAGCACCTCGCCCGGCACCTCGTCGAGCAGCACGAACGCGATGTCGTCGGTCCTCGCCACCAAGGACCAGCCCGGACCGTCGGCGCGCAGAGTCCGCGCGTCGCCGGGAGCGAACGACGACCGGACCCGCCCCAGCGGCGGCGGACTGTCCACGTATGCGCGCGCCTCCGCCAGCACCCGCCGCACCCCGCTGTGCCCGGGCCCCTGTCCGCCCGTACCGCCGCCGTCGGGGGTGGCGAACTCGGCGTCGTCGATCTGCTCCCGCCACTGCGCCCACTGGAGAGCGATCTCGTCCGCCCCGAGCCGCCGCTGGGCGGAGCCCCAGGCACTGGTGTCGGGCGGCGAAAGCGGGAGCCGCCCGGCAACCTCGAGCCCGGGGTCGTGCGGCGCGGGCACCCCGGGCGCGGCCACGGCGACCGCGAGCGGCCAGCCGGGCAGCGCGGCGACCACGCTGCGCTCGCCCGGCGACAGGTCGTACTCCATCCCGCAGTCCCAGGAGGCGATGGCGACGGCCACCAGCGACACGTCGTCGGTGACCACGGTCCACCGCGCGCCGTCGCCGTCCTGACCGAGCACCAGGCCGTACCCGTCGGCGAGCGGCGCCAGGCCGAGGGCCGCACAGGCCTCCGGGTAGTCGTCGCCCAGCACGCTCGGGAACTTCGCCGGTGTCAGCAGCACCGCCGTCAGCACGTAGAGCGCATCGTCCGCGGCGGTGACGGCTTCCTCGTCCGTACCAGCCATCACAGCCTCCCCAGGGTTTCTCCAACGGCGCGCACCCTAGTGCGCCCGGGAGCCGCTTGTCACGACCCCGACAGCCGCGCGGAGCTGCGGTGACTCGAGCCGGACCGGGCAACGACCGCGGCGGACCGTGAACCGCGGACCGTGAACCGCGGGCCTCAGGCCGCCGGCAGCCCCAGCAGATCCCGCGCCACGGTCTGCGGCGACTCGCCGCGCTCCCGCGCGAGCGCGATGACGGCCCGGCACGCGAGCTCGTTCACTCCGAACGACAGGGCCTCCGGCGACACCCAGCCCGCCGCCTCGTCACTGCGCTCCTGGTCGTCCTCCGCGCACGCCGACACGTAGACGGCGGCCGCTTCGAAGAGGTTGTGCGTCCGGGTGCCACGGCCGGCCGCCCGCTCCTCCCGCGCGGCACTCCGGAACTTCCCCCATGTCTCCCGCACCCTGCCGAACACGCCGACCACCTTCCCCCTGCGAGGTTCACGTCGCTGATCGTTTCCATCGCTTTCCCTCAACGTAGAGTTGGAGCTTCCGCTGCAGAAGGGGGAGGGCGCAGTGCGGCTGGAACAGATCCGGCGGATGGACCCGTACAAGGAGGCGACCGCGATCCACCGGCTCAGTTCCGCGTACGAGTTCCCCTGGGACTACACCCGCGCACTGGAGCTGGCCCTCTACCGCACCTACGCCGTCCCCCGCATCGGGCGCCTGCTCGCCGAGACCGCCGAGCTGACGGACCGCCCGCAGAAGCGCTACGACGACACGGCGCTCCTCCTCGACGCCCTCGTGGAGCACGGCTTCGACAGCGCCGAGGGCCGTACGGCGGTGCGCCGCATCAACCAGATGCACCGCTCCTACGACATCTCCGACGACGACATGCGGTACGTGCTGTGCACCTTCGTCGTCATGCCCCGCCGGTGGATCGACGCCTACGCGTGGCGCCGGCTCTCGCGCCACGAGATCGTCGCCTCCAGCGTGCACTACGGCACGCTGGGACGGTACATGGGCATCAAGGACATTCCCGAGACGTACGAGGAGTTCGAGACCTTCCTCGACGACTACGAGGCCGCGCACTTCGACTGGGACCCCGACGCGCGCCGGGTCTCGGACGCCACGCTCGACCTAATGGGCTCCTGGTACCCGCGCCCGCTCGCCCCGCTGCTGCGCACCGCCACGCTCGCCCTGCTGGACGACTCCCTGCTGCGGGCCTTCCGCTATCCGGCGCCGAGTCCCGCCACCCGCGCCCTGGTCCGCCGCGCGGTGCGGCTGCGGGGCCGGACCGTCCGGTTGCTCCCTCCGCGCCGCGCCCCGCACTTCGCCCGGCAGAACTGGGAGATCAAGGGCTACCCCGACGGCTACCGGCTCGCGGACCTCGGCACCTGGCCGACCCCCGGCGTGCGCGGCTGCCCCGTACGGCACCTCGGCGGTCCGCCCGCCGAATGACCCCGGGTGACCCGCAGCGGCTCAACCCTCCCGTACGGCGAGCGCCAGGAACCGCGCGTCCTCGTCGACGTACGAGGTCATACGCCAGCCCGAGGCGGCGAGCAGCGGGCGCAGACGGGGCTCCGCGCGGAGGTCGTCCGCGCTGAGTTGCCGTCCGTGCCGGGCGGCCAGCGCCGCACGGCCGATCGGATGGAACAGAGCGAGCAGCCCGCCGGGGCGCACCACGCGCGCCAGCTCCCGCAGATTCGCGTCCGGCTCGGGCAGGTGGGAGATGAGACCGGCGCCGAAGACCGCGTCCAGTGACCCCGTCCGCAGGGGGAGCGCGGCCACGTCGGCGAGGAGCAGCCGGCCGTGCCGGTCCCTCCCGGCCCGCACGGCGGCCTCCAGCATCGCGGGTGTCAGATCCAGCCCGAGCACCACGCCAGACGGGCCCACCGCCGCGCGCAGCGGCGGCAGAGCGCGTCCGGTGCCGCAGCCCGCGTCGAGCACGCGGTCGCCCGCGCGGAGCCCCAGTTCGGCGACCGCGGCGGCGTAGGCCGGACCGTCGTCGGGGAACCGGCTGTCCCAGTCGGCCGCGCGGGCGGTGAAGAACTCCTGGACGTGCGTGCGGTCGTCGCTCATGTTCCGCATGATCTCTCACCGGCACGCATGACGCCTCGGTGCACATGTTCGAGCGCGACGCGATAGCCCAGGTACATCTGTGCGTCATGCCCCGACAGCTTTCGAAGTGCGCCCCCTCTGTGCGCCCGTGCACCCCTAGCGTCCCGAGGCCATGGACACCTCGACCACGCCGCCTTCGGCCGGCTGACCCCCGTGCTGTCGTACGCGATGGCCGCACCGGCGCCGCGCTCGGGCTGGGCTGCGCGCCCTCGGCGGCACCGAGATCCGCTACGACGTACCGCTGACCGTGCTCAGCCTGCTCGTGGCCATGATCATCGTCTGCGCCGGCGTGTTCACCGCTCCGGTCGGGGTTGTCCCTCTACCTGTTCGGCACCCCCGGGCAGGACCGCTTGTGGTTCCTGTGGGACGAGCTCGCGCAGGGGGCCCTCGGTGCCGTCGTCCTCGCCGGCACCCGCCGCCTGGAGGACTGTTTCCCCGCGGTGGACTACTTCGAGCGCCGGCGCATCCCGTGCGTGGGTCGCCGTCAACTGCTTCGCCGGCGCCCGCACGTACGGCGCCCACGACGTCTCCCGCGCCCTCGATTCAGTCGGCCACGCCCTTCTCCGCCAGGACCTTGCCGATGGTGACCCGGACCAGGAGCTCGCCGGGTACGCCGTTGCGCGCCCCGAACTCCTCGGCGCGGTCCTCGCCCATGTACCGCGCCCCGACCCGGGCGGCCCAGTGCCGCAGTTCGTCCAGGTCCTCCGAAAGCCGGGCGCGGCCCCGCAGGACCACGTAGTCGTAGGGCGGACGGTCGTCGTCCACACAGAGCGCCACCCGGCCGTCGCGGGCCAGGTTGCGTCCCTTCACGCTGTCCTTGCCGGTCGTGAACACCACCTCGTCCCCGTCCAGCAGGAACCAGACGGGGGCCACGTGCGGACTGCCGTCCCGCCGGACGGTCGACAGCTTTCCGGTGCGGGTGCCGTACGAGACGAACTCCCGCCATTCCGCGTCGGTCATCTTCTCTGCCATGCCGCCCATCCTCCTTGCCCGCACGCCGGTCCTGGGGAAGGCTGACGGAGAGATCTCCTCCGGACCGGGGGAGACGTCACACGGGGAGACCGGAACATGGCGCACAACCAGGGACTTGGCTGGCTGCTGGACGACCTGACCGAGCGTGTCGAACATGTGCGGCACGCACTCGTCCTGTCCAACGACGGGCTGGTGACGGGAGCCAGCACGGGACTGCGACGCGAGGACGCCGAGCATCTGGCCGCCGTCGCCTCCGGGTTGCACAGCCTGGCCAAGGGCTCGGGGCGGCACTTCGGCGCGGGCAGTGTCCGGCAGACGATGGTCGAGTTCGACGACGCGGTGCTGTTCGTGACCGCGGCGGGCAGCGGCAGCTGTCTGTGCGTGCTCAGCGGCGCCGAGGCCGACATCGGCCAGATCGGCTACGAGATGACCCTGCTGGTCAACCGGGTGGGCGAACACCTCGGCGTGGACGCCCGCCGCCCGGAGCACACCTCTTCCGCCGACCTCTGACCTGTACGTTCGTCATCCCCCGTGGAGTTATCCACAGGCTCAGCGCGCTGTCGGCGGGACCGGTTACGTTGGTGTCACCGCGAACGCACGGAGCGTGAGCGCACGACTCCACGGGGGGAGACCGACATGTCAGGCAGCACCATCACGTCACCGGACCACCACCTCACCATGACGCCGGGCCGGGCCGCCCGCGAACTCGGTTTGAAGCGCACGGAGTTCGATCTCGCGGTGAACCTCGGCCGCATCCGCACCGTGCCCCACGAGGGAGGCGGAGGACGCAGGATGGTCCCTCGCGCGGAAGTCGACCGGATCCGCTCGGCGGAGGGCTTCCCGGAAGCGCTCCTCGACAGCCTGCGCACGGTCGGGACCCGGGACGCGGCGGCCCTCGTGGGCGTGACGGACACCCGGTTCACCCGCCTCGCCCGCCTGGGGCTCGTCACGCCGGTCCGCTTTTTCGTCAACCGCTACCGAGCCGTCGTCTGGCTCTACCTCGCCGACGAGCTGCAGCAGTTCGCCGCGGACGAGAAGCACGCGCCGCTGATGAAGGGCCGTATGCCCGCAGGACTGCGCGAGCAGCTGGACGCCGGGCTCGATCTGCGCCCCCGCAACTGGAGGGTCCGTCACCTGGGGTTCCTGCTGCGGCGGGCCAAGGATCCCTGGGAGCGGGCCGGTGCGGTTGCCGCGCTCCTCGACCCCGTCCGGATCGCGGAACTGGTCAAGGACCCCTATGAGCGCGCCCACGTGAACCGCTTCCGGCCCGGTCCCCCCGCCCAGAGCGCCCCGGGGTCGTCGGCAGCCCGGCTCGCCGCGACGATCGCGACGGCGGACGATGCGGACGAGGTCGCCTGGCTGCGGGCCGAGCTGACCCGGTCCCTGGAGGAGGCCCGCGCCCACCGTCCGGCACCACGCCCGGCGCTACGACGGTCACCGTCCGCCTCAGACGCTGCGCCCCCGTCGGCCCCGGGCCCCGCGTTGCGGCTCGTCACGCCTGCGCCCGAGCCCGCGTCTCCTTCCACCCTCTCCGCACCAGGCGCGGCCGTCCCGCACGCCTGGCTGCCTTCACACCCCGCACCTGGGCAGCCAGGGCGCGCCGACCGGCCGGCACCGCACTGGGCCCGCCCGCACCCGACCGACACCGAGGAGGCGCCACCGGGACGGGCACCGCAGCGTCGTCCACTCGGCGCGGAACGGCAGCCCCACCCCAGCCGGCAGTCCGATCCGGGCCGACAGCCCAGTCGGCAGTCCGACCCGGGCCGGCGGTGCGGGCCGGGGCGGCAGCGGGAGACGACGCGGCAGCTCCGGTCGGAGCGACGCTCACGAGGCCTGCTGGGGTGGCTGCGCGGCAGAAGCTCGTGAGCTACAGCGCGCGGAAGAGCCCTTCCTGGACGACGGACACCAGCAGGCGCCCCTCCACGTCGTAGATCCGTCCACGCGCCAGACCCCGGCCGCCCGTCGCGATCGGCGACTCCTGGTCGTACAGGAACCACTCGTCCGCGCGGAACGGCCGGTGGAACCACATCGCGTGGTCCAGCGACGCCATGTCGAAGCCGCGCGGGCCCCACAAGGGCTCCACCGGAATGCGCACGGCGTCCAGGAGGGTCATGTCGCTGGCGTACGTCAGGGCACAGGTGTGAACCAGCGGGTCGTCGCCGAGCGGCCCGACCGCCCGCATCCACACCGCGCTGCGCGGCTCCGCGCCCTCGATCTCCTCGGGCTTCCAGCGCAGCCGGTCCACATAGCGGATGTCGAAGGGCTGACGGCGCGCCATCCGCTCCAACTGCTCGGGCAGCGCGCCCAGATGCTCGCGGATCTCGTCGGTGACCGTCGGCAGCGACTCGGGGTCCGGGACCTTCCGGGCCGGCGGCAGCTGGTGCTCGAAGCTCCCCTGCTCAGGCTGGTGAAAGGAGGCGGTGAGATTGAAGATCGTGCGGCCCTGCTGCACGGCCGTGACCCGGCGGGTCGTGAAGGACCGCCCGTCGCGGACCCGTTCCACCTGGTACACGATCGGCACACCGGGCCGACCCGGGCGCAGGAAGTACGCGTGCAGCGAGTGCACCGGGCGGTCGCCCTCCGTGGTGCGCCCGGCGGCGACCAGGGCCTGGCCGGCCACCTGGCCGCCGAAGACCCGCTGCAGGGACTCGTCGGGGCTGCGGCCACGGAAGATGTTGACCTCGATCTGCTCCAGGTCGAGCAGGTCGACCAGTCTCTCGGCCGGGTTCGTCATGGGTGTCTTTCTCCTGTGCTCACAGCTGGCCGACGTCGGTCACACGGATCACGGCGCGGCCTTCCGCGTCGGAGGCGGCGAGGTCGACCTCCGCGCTGATGCCCCAGTCGTGATCGCCGTTCGGGTCGTCGAAGATCTGCCGGACGCGCCACAGGCCGTTCTGCGGCTCCTCCTCGATGATCAGCAGCTTGGGGCCGCGCGCGTCCGGGCCGGTGCCCAGCTCCTCGTACTCGTCCCAGTACTTGTCCATCGCCTCGCCCCAGGCCTCGGCGTCCCAGCCGGACTCCGCGTCCAGCTCGCCCAGCTCCTCGACCTGGTCGAGGGCGGCCAGCTCGACCCGGCGGAACATCGCGTTGCGCACCAGGACGCGGAAGGCTCGCGCGTTGGTGGTGACCGGCTTGACCTGGTCGGCCTTCTCCTGGGCCTCCTCGGCGGTCATCTCCTCGGGGTTGGCCAGCTGCTCCCACTCGTCGAGGAGGCTGGAGTCGACCTGGCGGACCATCTCGCCGAGCCACTCGATCAGGTCCTGCAGATCCTCGGACTTCAGATCGTCGGGCACGGTGTGGTCGAGCGCCTTGTACGCGCTGGCCAGGTAGCGCAGCACGATGCCCTCGGTGCGGGCCAGTTCGTAGTAGGACACCAGCTCCGTGAAGGACATCGCCCGCTCGTACATGTCGCGGACGACCGACTTCGGCGACAGCGGATGGTCACCGACCCAGGGGTGGCTCTTGCGGTACGTGTTGTACGCGTGGGAGAGCAGTTCCTCCAGCGGCTTCGGGTAGGTGATGTCCTGGAGACGCTCCATGCGCTCCTCGTACTCGACCCCGTCCGCCTTCATCGCGGCCACGGCCTCACCGCGCGCCTTGTTCTGCTGCGCGGCGAGGATCTGCCGGGGGTCGTCCAGCGTGGACTCCACGACGGACACCATGTCCAGCGCGTACGACGGCGACTCCGGGTCCAGCAGCTCGAACGCGGCGAGCGCGAAGGTGGACAGCGGCTGGTTGAGCGCGAAGTCCTGCTGGAGGTCGACGGTGAGCCGGACGATCCGGCCCTCCGCGTCCGGCTTGTCCAGCTTCTCGATGATGCCGCCGTCCAGCAGCGAGCGGTAGATCGCGATGGCCCGCCGGATGTGCCGCAGCTGCTGCTTGCGCGGCTCGTGATTGTCCTCCAGCAGCCGGCGCATCGCCTCGAAGGCGTTGCCGGGGCGCGCGATCACCGACAGCAGCATGGTGTGGGTCACCCGGAAGCGCGACGTCAGCGGCTCCGGCTCCGAGGCGATCAGCTTCTCGAAAGTGTCCTCCGACCACGCCACAAAACCCTCGGGCGCCTTCTTGCGGACCACCTTGCGGCGCTTCTTCGGGTCGTCGCCCGCCTTGGCGAGCGCCTTCTCGTTCTCGATGACGTGCTCGGGAGCCTGGGCGACGACGAAACCGGCCGTGTCGAAACCGGCGCGTCCCGCGCGGCCCGCGATCTGGTGGAACTCGCGCGCCCGCAGAGTGCGCACGCGGCTGCCGTCGTACTTGGTCAGCGCCGTGAACAGCACGGTGCGGATGGGCACGTTGACGCCCACGCCGAGCGTGTCGGTACCGCAGATCACCTTCAGCAGGCCGGCCTGGGCCAGTTTCTCCACCAGACGCCGGTACTTGGGCAGCATGCCGGCGTGGTGCACACCGATGCCGTGCCGTACGTAACGGGAGAGGTTGCGGCCGAACTTGGTGGTGAAGCGGAAGTTGCCGATCAGCTCGGCGATCCGCTCCTTCTCCTCCTTCGAGCACATGTTGATGCTCATCAGCGCCTGCGCCCGCTCCACCGCCTGCGCCTGGGTGAAGTGCACGATGTAAACCGGCGCCTGCTGGGTCTGAAGCAGCTCGGTCAGCGTCTCGGTGAGCGGGGTGCGCCGGTACTCGTAGGAGAGCGGGACCGGTCGGGTCGCCGAGCGGACCACCGAGGTCGGGCGGCCGGTGCGCCGGGTCAGGTCCTTCTCGAACATGGAAACGTCGCCGAGCGTGGCCGACATCAGGATGAACTGCGCCTGCGGCAGCTCGAGGATCGGGATCTGCCAGGCCCAGCCGCGGTCCGGCTCGGCGTAGAAGTGGAACTCGTCCATGACGACCTGGCCGACGTCCGCGTCCTTGCCGTCGCGCAGCGCGATGGAGGCGAGCACCTCGGCGGTGCAGCAGATGACCGGGGCGTCCGCGTTGACCGAGGCGTCGCCGGTCAGCATGCCGACGTTCTCGGTGCCGAAGAGCTTGCACAGCTCGAAGAACTTCTCCGAGACCAGCGCCTTGATCGGAGCGGTGTAGAAGGTGACCTCGTCGCGGGCGAGCGCGGCGAAGTGCGCGCCGGCGGCGATCATGCTCTTGCCGGAGCCGGTCGGCGTCGAGACGATCACGTTCGCCCCGGAGACCACCTCGATCAGCGCCTCCTCCTGGTGGGGATAGAGGGTGAGGCCGCGCTCCTGAGTCCACGACTCGAAGGCTTCGTACAGGGCGTCGGGGTCGGCGGTCGGCGGCAGCTGATCGATGAGGGTCACGCCCCCATCTTGCCTGGCCTCCCGCCCGATGCGGCAATCGGATGCCCGTACGAAGATCGCGAACGCTACGCTGTGTCGCCGACGTGGCATCAGCACACGCGGTCAACTGGACAGCGGCGGACGAGGAACGGGGCGGACAGCGGCGATGATGGGACCAGCACACTCACTCTCCGGAGCCGCCGCCTGGCTCGGCGTCGGAGCGGCCGCCGCGGCGGCGGGGCACGCCATGCCGTGGCCGGTGCTGCTGGCGGGCGCCCTGATCTGCGCGGGTGCCGCGCTCGCCCCCGACCTCGACCACAAGGCCGCGACCATCTCGCGGGCCTTCGGCCCCCTCTCGCGGGGCCTGTGCGAGATCGTGGACAAGCTCTCGTACGCCGTCTACAAGGCCACCAGGAAGCAGGGCGACCCGCGGCGCTCCGGCGGGCACCGCACCTTGACGCACACCTGGCTGTGGGCGGTGCTGATCGGTGGCGGCACCTCGGTGCTGGCGATCACGGGGGAGCGCTGGGCGGTGCTCGCGATCCTCTTCGTGCACATGGTGCTGGCGATCGAGGGCCTGCTGTGGCGGGCGACGCGCGGCTCCAGCAGCGACGTCCTGGTGTGGCTGCTGGCCGCGACCAGCGCGTGGATCATCGCCGGGATCCTGGACAAACCGGGCAACGGGGCGGACTGGCTGTTCTCGGCGCCGGGGCAGGAGTACCTGTGGCTCGGACTGCCGGTGGTGCTGGGCGCGCTGGTGCACGACATCGGGGACGCGCTGACGGTGTCGGGCTGCCCGATCCTGTGGCCGATCCCGGTGGGACGCAAGCGCTGGTACCCGGTCGGCCCGCCGAGGGCCATGCGGTTCCGGGCGGGCGGCTGGGTGGAGCTGAAGGTGCTGATGCCGGCGTTCATGCTGCTCGGGGGAGTGGGCGGGGCGGCCGCGCTCAATGTGATCTGAGCGCCGCGCCACGGGCGGCCCGTTGCCGCCCGCAGGGCCGTTGCCGTTCGGCGCACCGATGCCGGCCGGCGGGATCAGCCCTGCGGGCGAGTGCCCTCGCCGTAGCGCCGCTCGAAGCGGGCTATGCGGCCCTCGGTGTCCACCGTGCGGGCCTTGCCGGTGTAGAAGGGGTGGCTCTCGGAGGAGATCTCCACGTCCACCACCGGGTAGGTCTCGCCGTCGTCCCATTCGATGGTCTGGTCGCTGGTCGCGGTGGACCGGGTCAGGAAGGCGTAGCCGGCGGCCCGGTCACGGAAGACGACGGGGTGGTAGTCGGGGTGCTTGTCCTGCTGCATGGCTGCTCCAGGTGGGGCGGGGACAGGGGGCGGGGTTCGCGGCCGGCGCGCTCAGCCGGGAAGGGACTCCTCGTCGACGATGTGCACGGCGGCCTCCTCCGCGGAGGCGGCGGCGCCGTCGATGCCGACGTCCGTGGCGACCAGCGCGGCCTCCTCGTCCTCGTGCGCGCCTTCGTCGGGGGCGACGAGACGGCCCGAACGGGCGGCGCCGACCTCGTTGTCCAGCAGCTCGCCGTCCGTGTCCGCCGTGTCGCCGATACCGTCACCGTCCGGCTCGGCGAGGTCGGGCTGCTCTTCGGCCAGCCGCTGGTCCAGCGTCTCCCCGGCCCGGCGCTCGGCCGCCGTCACACCGATGTGCTCCACCGCCCACGGTCGCTCCGGAGGGGACCAGCCCCGGTCGAGGGGATTGTCGACACCGTCGTACTCCAGGGTGTCTTCGGCGTCGAGCAAGCCCGTGTCCTCGCGTTGGTCGGACGCGTCGGGCTGGTAGACGTCGTCTCCCCATCCGTCGGCGCTGTTCACGGGTACCTCCAGGGGGTGGGGACGGGACCGTTCTCACCGCGGCGGGCGGCGGACCGCGACCGTCCGCGCCGTGGACACGGACTCCACCCGCCACGGACCGCGGGTGCGCCCCCGAAACGGCGCCGCCGCTATCCAGCCTTCCACCCCTGTTCGGAACCGCGCAACGGCAAGGGCCCGAGGGCGGGGCGCCCCACCTCGCACGCGAGGGCGCCTTGGGCGGGCTGGGCGGGCGACGCCCCCGGCAGGACCTCCGCCGCGGCACCGACCGCCGGGAGCGCCGCCTGCTCGCCTCGGCCGGACGGCGCCGCGCCCTCGCCGTCAGCCCCGGACGGCCCCGCCCGCTCGCCTCGGCCGGACGGCGCCGCGCGCTCGCTTTCGGCAGCCGACAGCCGTTCCCGCTCGCCTTCGGCAGCCGACAGCCGGTCCCGCTCGCCCTCGGCCGCCGGCGCAATCGCCCGCTCCTGCCGCCCGGCTCACCCGTGCCAGGACCTCCACAACGCCGCGTACGCCCCGTCCGCGGCGACCAGTTCCGCGTGGCTGCCCAGTTCGCTGATGCGGCCGTTCTCGACGACGGCGATGACGTCGGCGTCGTGGGCGGTGTGCAGGCGGTGCGCGATGGCGACGACCGTACGGCCGTCGAGGACGCGCGCGAGGGAGCGTTCCAGGTGGCGGGCGGCGCGCGGGTCGAGCAGGGACGTGGCCTCGTCCAGCACGAGCGTGTGCGGGTCGGCGAGGACCAGCCGGGCCAGGGCGATCTGCTGGGCCTGCGCCGGGGTCAGCGCGAGCCCGCCAGAGCCGACCTCGGTGTCCAGGCCGTCGTCCAGGGCCCGCGCCCACCCGTCCGCGTCGACCGCGCCGAGCGCCGCCCACAGCTCGGCGTCCGTCGCGTCGGTCCGGGCGAGCAGCAGGTTGTCGCGCAGGGAGCCCACGAAGACGTGGTGCTCCTGGTTGACGAGAGCCACGTGGGAGCGGACGCGCTCGGCCGGCATCCGGGACAGTTCCGCACCGCCGAGGGTGATCCGGCCGTCCCGGGGCGCGTAGATCCCGGCGAGCAGCCGGCCCAGCGTGGACTTGCCCGCGCCGGAGGGGCCGACGAGCGCCAGCCGGGTGCCCGGCGCCACCTTCAGGGACACCTCGCGCAGCACGTCCACGCCCTGGAGGTAGCCGAAGCGCACCCGGTCGGCGTGCACGTCACGGCCGTCCGGCAGGACCGAGGCGTCCCCGGCGTCCGGCTCGATGTCCCGCACCCCGACGAGCCGCGCCAGCGACACCTGGGCGATCTGGAGCTCGTCGTACCAGCGCAGGATCAGCCCCACCGGGTCGACCAGCATCTGGGCGATCAGCGCGCCCGTGGTGAGCTGCCCGACGTCGAGCCATCCCTGGAGCACGAACACCCCGCCGATCATGAGCACCGATCCGAGGACCGTCACATGGGTGAGGTTGATGACCGGGAAGAGCACCGACCGCAGCCAGAGGGTGTACCGCTCCCAGGCGGTCCATTCCCGGATCCGCCGCTCCGACAGTTCCACCCGCCGGCGGCGCAGCCGGTGGGCCTCGATGGTGTGCCCGGCGTCCACCGTCTCGGCGAGCGCGGCGGCCACGGCGGCGTATCCGGCGGACTCGGACCGGTAGGCGGAGGGCGCCCGGCGGAAGTACCAGCGGCAGCCGGCCACCAGCAACGGCAGGGCGAGCAGCACCGCGGCGGCCAGCGGTGGCGCCGTCACCACGAGGCCGCCCAGCAGCAGCCCCACCCACACGACGCCGATCGCCAGCTGGGGCACGGCCTCACGCATCGCGTTGGCCAGCCGGTCGATGTCGGTGGTGATCCGGGAGAGCAGATCGCCGGTGCCGGCGCGCTCCAGCACGCCCGGCGGCAGCCCGACCGAGCGGACGAGGAAGTCCTCGCGCAGATCGGCCAGCATCCGCTCGCCGAGCATCGCCCCGCGCAGCCGCACCTGGTGGACGAACCCCGCCTGGACGACCAGCACCACGACGAACAGCGTCGCCGTGAGGCCCAGACGCAGCTCCCGCTCGCCGTCCGACACCCGCTCGACGAGCCCGCCCAGCAGGTAGGGGCCCGCCATGGAGGCGACCACCGCGACGGTGTTCACGCCGATGAGGAGCAGGAAGGCACGGCGGTGCCGGCGGAACAGCTCGGCCACGTAGGCGCGTACGGTCGCCGGGGCGCCGACGGGCAGGGTGCTCGCCGTGGTCGGGGCCGCCGGGTCGTACTCCGGTGGCGCCACGCCGATCATGCGGTCTCCTCGATCTCTTCCAGCTCTTCCAGTTCGTTCAGTTCGCCGAGTCCACCCAGCCCACCGAGTTCGTGGAGCCCGCCGGCGGACTCGGTGGCCGGGGCACCGGCGGACCCAGCCGCCTCGTCCTCGGTCTCGCGGGTCACCACCGCGCGGTACCGCGGCTCGTCGCGCACCAGCTCCCGGTGCGGCCCGACGGCCGCGACCGCGCCCTCGTGGATCAGCACCACCCGGTCCGCGCGGTCCAGCAGCAGCGGGGAGGAGGTGAAGACGACCGTGGTGCGGCCGTCTCGCAGCATGCGCAGCCCTTCCGCGATACGGGCCTCGGTGTGGGAGTCGACGGCGGAGGTCGGCTCGTCCAGCACCAGCACCTGCGGGTCCGTCAGCAGCGACCGGGCCAGGGCGAGCCGCTGCCGCTGGCCGCCCGACAGGGACCGGCCGCGTTCGGTGATCCGGGCGTCCAGCGGGTCCTCGACGCCGAGCGAGCTCTGGGCGAGCGCCGCCAGGACGTCCTCGCACTGCGCCGCGGCCAGCGCGTCCTCGGTGCGTACGGCGCCCGAGGACGGCACGTCCAGCAGTTCCCGCAGTGTGCCGGAGAGCAGGACGGGGTCCTTGTCCTGGACGAGGACGGCCGTACGCGCGGTGTCGAGCGGCAGTTCGTCCAGCGGCACCCCGCCGAGCAGCACCGGTGTGCCCTCCTCGGAGGCGTGTCCGCCGAGGCGTTCCGCCAGCCGCCCCGCCGCGTCCGGGTCGCCGCACACCACGGCGGTCAGCCGGCCCGCGGGCGCGAGCAGGCCGGTGGCCGGGTCGTACAGATCGCCGGAGGGCAGGTCGGCGGCGCGCGTCCCGTCGGTGTCCGTGGCCCGCTCCAGCGACAGCACCCGCGCGGCCCGGCGGGCCGAGGGGCGCGAGAAGGAGTACGCCATGGCGATCTCCTCGAAGTGGCGGAGCGGGTAGGTCATGATCATGACGGAGCTGTAGACGGTGACCAGCTCGCCGATGGTGATCCGGCCCTGGCCGGCCAGGTGGACGCCGTACCAGACCACCGAGATCAGCAGCAGTCCGGGCAGCAGGACCTGGATCGCCGAGATCAGCGACCACATCCGGGCACTGCGCACGGCCGCGTGGCGGACCTCCTGGGAGGCACGGCGGTAGCGGTCGAGGAACAGCTCCTCGCCGCCGATGCCGCGCAGCACCCGCAGACCGGCCACCGTGTCGGAGGCCAGCTCGGTGGCCCGGCCCGCCTTCTCGCGCTGGATGTCGGCACGCCGCGTCGCGCGGGGCAGCAGCGGCAGCACCGCGAACGCGAGCACCGGCAGGCCGACGGCGACGACCACCCCGAGTGCGGGCTGGTAGACGACCAGGCCGACGGCGACCAGGACGACGGTGAGAGCGGCGGCGGTAAACCGGGAGACGGCCTCGACGAACCAGCCGATCTTCTCCACGTCGCCGGTGGACACGGCCACCACCTCACCGGCCGCGACCCGCCGGGTCAGTGCCGAGCCCAACTGCGCGGCCTTGCGGGCCAGCAGCTGCTGGACGCGGGCGGCCGCGGTGATCCAGTTGGTGACGGCGGCGCGGTGCAGGAAGGTGTCGCCGACCGCGACGCCGATCCCGCAGAGAGCCAGCAGCCCGCCCGCCAGGGCGAGCCGGGAGCCGGAGCGTTCGACGACGGCCTGCACGGCGAACCCGACGCAGAACGGCAGCGAGGCCACGGACGCGAAGTGCAGCAGGCCCCAGGCCAGCGACTTCAGCTGACCGCCCAGCTGGTTGCGGAAGAGCCACCACAGGAAGCGGGGGCCCGAGCGCGCGTCCGGCACACCCGGGTCGGGATACGGAAGGTCTTGGATCTGCATGACGTCCCAGGGGCTCGGTCAGGGATGAACGGCGGCAGCAAGCCGTGACAGGTTCGCCGCGGGACATGGTCAAGAGCAAACGGTTTTCCACGGGACCGCACAGAACGCGCGAATCCGGCCGGATGAACGCCGGCGCACGACCCTGGGTGCCTCGTCGTGCGCCTCGACGGCACGGTGAAGGGCCGTCAGTACGACCGTCCCGGCTGCCTCCGCTTCGGCGGCGTCAAGATCCTCCGCACCTCAACGGCCGGCCTTCCGGTGAGGGGCCAGCCTTCAGCGGGCGTCGATCCGTCGGTGCACGGTCGGGGCCTCGATGAGCGCGAGGACGCGGTCGGGGTGAGGGCACGGTCGGGAGCGTCCGGTGGGGCGGGCGCGTCAGCGGCCTTCCCGCTCCCCGCTCCCCGTTCTCCCCCCCCCGTTAGCCGCCCCCGCTCCCTGCTCTCCGCTCCCCGTTCTCCGCTCCTCGCATCCGCTCCGCGAAATTTCAGCAACCGCGCTCGCCGGCCCCGTCCACCAGCGTGTCCAGCAACCCCTCCAGCACCGACCGCTGATCGCCCGTCAGCGGCGCCAGAATCTCCTGCGCCGCCGAGTGCCGCGCCCCGTGCAGCTCGCGCAGTGCCTCGCGGCCGTCGTCCGTGAGCTCTATGCGGATCACCCGGCGGTTCGCCGGATCCGGCACCCGGCGCACCTTCCCGCTCGCCTCCAGCCCGTCGACCAGCGTGGTCACGGCGCGCGGCACGACCTCCAGGCGCTCGGCGAGGTCGGCCATGCGGGGCGGCGAGCCGTAGTGCGCGAGGGTGCGCAGCAGGCGCGACTGGGCAGGAGTGATGCCCAGGCCGCGCTGCTCCAGATGGCGCTTCTGGATGCGGTGCACCCGGCGGGTGAGCCGCAGCAGCTGCTCGGCGAGCAGGCCCTCGGAATCTGGGGTGGTCATACGGGAACAATATCAGGACACCGTTCATTCTGAGTATAGGTAACAATGAGCTACGATCCTCAATCGCTCGCCCCGGCGGGCCGCACCGCCCATCACCCACCACCCGCCGCCCACCTCCCGTAGGAGCCATGCATCCCGACAACGAACCCCACTGGAGCCCGCCCGCCGACGCCAAGGAACAGCCCCGGCAGGTGCGCCGCATCCTCGCGCTGTTCCGCCCCTACCGCGGCCGGCTGACCGTCGTCGGCCTGCTCGTCGCGGCCTCCTCCGTGGTCTCGGTGGCCACGCCCTTCCTGCTGAAGGCGATCCTCGACGTCGCGATCCCCGAGCGGCGCACCGGCCTGCTCACCCTGCTCGCCCTCGGCATGATCCTCAGCGCCGTCCTCACCAGCGTCTTCGGTGTGCTCCAGACGCTGATCTCCACGACCGTCGGCCAGCGCGTCATGCACGATCTGCGCACCGCGGTCTACGGCCGCCTGCAGCGCATGTCGCTGGCGTTCTTCACGCGCACCCGCACCGGCGAGGTCCAGTCGCGCATCGCCAACGACATCGGCGGGATGCAGGCCACCGTCACCTCCACCGCGACCTCGCTGGTCTCCAACCTCACGGGCGTCACGGCGACGATCGTCGCCATGCTCGCCCTGGACTGGCGGCTGACGGTCGTCTCACTGCTCCTGCTGCCGGTCTTCGTCTGGATCAGCCGCCGGGTAGGCAACGAACGCCGCAGGATCACCACCCAGCGCCAGAAACAGATGGCGACCATGGCCGCCACGGTCACCGAGTCCCTCTCGGTCAGCGGCATCCTGCTCGGCCGCACCATGGGCCGCGCCGAGTCACTGACGAAGACGTTCGCCGACGAGTCCGAGCGCCTGGTCGAGCTGGAGGTGCGCTCCAACATGGCGGGCCGCTGGCGGATGGCGGTCATCACCATCGTCATGGCCGCGCTGCCCGCCGTCATCTACTGGACGGCCGGCCTCGCCCTCGCCCTCGGCGGCCCGGACGTCTCGCTCGGCACGATCGTCGCCTTCGTCTCGCTCCAGCAGGGCCTGTTCCGCCCGACGGTAAGTTTGCTCGGCACCGGCGTCCAGATCCAGACCTCGCTCGCGCTCTTCCAGCGCATCTTCGAATACCTCGACCTCCCGATAGACATCACCGAGCGGGACCGCCCGATCCGCCTCGACAAGGTCAAGGGCGAGGTCCGCTTCGAGAACGTCGAGTTCCGCTACGACGACGAGGGTGCGCCCGTGCTCGACGGCATCGACCTCATCGTCCCGGCGGGCGGCAGCCTCGCCATCGTCGGGCCGACCGGCGCCGGCAAGTCCACCCTGGGCTATCTCGTGCCGCGGCTGTACGACGTCACGGGCGGCCGGGTCACCCTGGACGGCGTCGACGTGCGCGACCTGGACTTCGACACCCTCGCCCGCGCGGTCGGCGTCGTCTCCCAGGAGACGTACCTCTTCCACGCGACCGTCGCCGAGAACCTGCGCTTCGCCAAGCCCGACGCCACCGACGAGGAACTGCACGCGGCGGCCCGCGCCGCCCAGATCCACGATCACATCGCCGCCCTGCCCGACGGGTACGACACCGTGGTCGGCGAGCGCGGCCACCGCTTCTCCGGCGGCGAGAAGCAGCGCCTGGCCATCGCCCGGACCATCCTGCGCGACCCGCCGGTGCTGATCCTCGACGAGGCGACCAGCGCCCTGGACACCGGCACCGAGCACGCGGTGCAGCAGGCGATCGACGCGCTCTCGGCGGGCCGCACCACCCTCACCATCGCCCACCGGCTGTCGACCGTCCGGGGCGCCGACCAGATCGTGGTCCTCGACTCCGGCCGCGCGGTCGAACGGGGTACGCACGAGGAACTGCTGGCGCTTCGGGGCCGCTACGCCGCACTGGTCCGCCGGGACGCGCAACTGGAACCGTCCCGGGCGCGATGACGGGCGATGAGAGCCGACAAGCTGAGAATATGCCGGGTTTGTGACGGTATGCGGGTTACCGTGCCCGCATGCAGACGAACACTCCGTCACGGAGCACGATCCGACTGACGCGCCGAGGCCGCATGGCCCTCATCGCGACCGGAGCCGTCGTGGCCGGCACCGCCGTGGCGGTGCCGCTGCTGACCCTCCAGGACGAGGAGGAGAAGAAGCCCGCCGCTCTGGTCATCCCCGAGGGCTGGCGCGCCGCCCAGGTCTACGAGGCCGTCGACAAGGCCCTCGAACTGCCCGCGGGCACCACCAAGAAGTCGCTGGCCAAGGCCAGCCTCAAGCTGCCGCTCGACGCCGAGGGCAACCCGGAGGGCTACCTCTTCCCGGCGACGTACCCCCTGGCCGAGGGCACCACCCCCGAGGCGCTGCTGACGGCGATGGTCGACACCGCGAACAAGAAGTTCAACGGCGCACCGTTCGCCGCCGGCGCCCAGCGCAACGCCATGAACGTCTACCAGGCCGTCACCATCGCCAGCATCGTCCAGGCCGAGGCCGCCACCAAGGAGGACATGGGCAAGGTGGCCCGGGTGATCTTCAACCGGCTGGAGCGCGGTATGCCGCTGCAGATGGACTCCACCATCAACTACGCGCTGAACCGGGCCACCCTCAAGACCACCCTGGACGACACCCGCATCGACAGCCCCTACAACTCCTACCAGCGGATGGGCCTGCCGCCCACGCCGATCGACAACCCGGGCGAGGAGGCGGTGCGTGCCGCGATCAGCCCGACGCCGGGCGACTGGCTGTACTTCGTCACGGTCAAGCCGGGCGACACCCGCTTCACCGCCGACTACGCCGAGCACCAGCGCAACGTCGCCGAGTTCAACGCCCAGCAGAAGAGCCAGAGCCAGAGCCCGGTGCGCTGACGCGACGGGACATCACGCCGCGGCGACCGGCTCCCCGGCCAGCAGCCGCCTGATGTCCCGCACGGCCGCACGCCCCGCCCGGTTGGCGCCGATGGTGCTCGCCGACGGCCCGTACCCCACCAGATGGATCCGAGGATCGGCGACCGCGCGCGTGCCCTCCAGCCGGATGCCACCGCCCGGCTCACGCAGCCGCAGCGGCGCGAGATGGTCGATCGCGGGCCGGAACCCGGTCGCCCACAGGATGACGTCCGCCTCCACCTGCCGCCCGTCCGCCCAGGCCACCCCGTCGGGGGTGATCCGCTCGAACATCGGCTGCCGGTCCAGGACCCCGTCCGCCAGCCCCTGCCGGATCGCGTCGGTCAGCGGCAGCCCGGTGACCGACACCACGCTCCGCGGCGGCAGCCCTCGCCGCACCCGCTCCTCCACCAGCGCGACCGCCGCGCGGCCCGCGTTCTCGTCGAACGGCCCCTCCCGGTAGACCGGCGGCCGGCGCGTCACCCACGTGGTGGACGCCGCGTACGGCGCGATCTCCAGCAGATGCTGCGTCCCCGACGCACCGCCGCCCACCACGATCACCCGCAGCCCCGCGAACTCCTCCGGCCCCGGATACTGCGCGGTGTGCAACTGCCGCCCGCGGAACGTCTCCTGGCCCGGGTAGCGCGGCCAGAAGGGGCGGTCCCAGGTACCGGTCGCGTTGATCAGGGCCCGGGCCGCCCAGGTCCCCGCCGAGGACTCCACCAGCAGCCGCCCGCCAGGCCCCTCCCGCACGGCGCGCACGTCCACGGGCCGCCGCACCCGCAGATCGAACGTCCGCTCGTACGTCGCGAAGTACTCGGCGATCACCTCGGCCGACGGCCGCCCGCCGTCCGCCCCCGTCAGCTCCATGCCCGGCAGCGCGTGCATCCCGTGCACCTTGCCGTACGTCAGTGAGGGCCACCGGAACTGCCACGCCCCGCCCGGACCGGGGGAGTGGTCCAGCACCACGAAGTCGCGGTCCGGCACCAACCCGGACCGGCGCAGATGGAAGGCGCCGGCCAGACCGGCCTGACCGGCGCCTATGACGACTACCTCGACCTCGCGCGTGCTGTCCACGCCGCTGTCAACAGCACCGAGGACACGGATCTTCCCGCAGCTGCGCCCGCTGGTCTCCCGCGCCTCTTCCCGCCGGTCTCTCCGCAGGCTCTCCCGCGCCGCTGCCCGGCGCGAACGCCCGGTGCGCCCGGCCGCGGGCCCGATGGGACAGGATGGGGACCATGTCAGACGCGTTCACCACCCGAGTGCTGCACATCACCTCCGGCTCCGAGGAGACCGTCGTCGACCTCACCCGCGACTGCGAGGCCTTCCTCGGCGAGGCGGCCGCCGGACGCGACGGTCTCCTCAACGTCTTCGTCCCGCACGCCACCGCCGGCATCGCCATCATCGAGACCGGCGCGGGCAGCGACGACGACCTGCTCACCGCCCTGCACACCCTCCTGCCCGCCGACGACCGCTGGCAGCACCGCCACGGCAGCCCCGGCCACGGCCGCGACCACGTCCTGCCCGCCATCGTGCCGCCGCACGCCACCCTGCCCGTGCTCAACGGGCGACTGGAGCTGGGTACCTGGCAGTCGGTGTGCCTGGTCGACACCAACCGGGACAACCCGAACCGCCAGGTGCGCCTCAGCTTCCTCGCCGGCTCATGAGTCCCCGGTCATGAGATCCCGGTCATGGGATCCGGCTCATGGGATCCGGCTCATGGGATTCGGCTCATGACATGCGGATCATGAGACCGGACTCGTGAAACCGGACGCATGACAGCCGTACGCCCGCGGCCCGGCGTCACACCTGTGGCCGCGGCAGCGCCTCCAGCGCCTCGGTCAGGCCCGCCGGGTCGGTGCCCAGCTTGCGGTAGACGGCGGAGAGAAGCTGGCGCACCCCCTGCTCGGTGAGGTGCAGCTCCTTGGCGACCACCGCGGTGGCGTGCCCCTGCGAGGTCAGCTCCGCGGCCCGGCGCTCGTGCGCGGTGAGGGTGTCCGTCTGCGCGTACCGCAGCGGCAGCGGACGCAGCCCGGCCGTCGACAACTCCTCCCTCGCCCGCGCGGCCAGCGCCTCCGCGCCGCAGTGCACGGCGACCTCCAGGCCCTGGTACAGCCGGTCGGCGGCGTCGTGCAGCCGGCCTTCACGGGACAACGCGGCGCCGTGCCCGACGAGCGCGCGGGCCAGCTCGTACGCCGACGGCGACTGCTCCAGGTGCTCCACGGCCTCCTCGTACTGCTTTAGCGCCGCACGCCCGCCGGTCACCTCCGCCTCGGCGCGCAGCGCCTGCCCGATCACCGACGCCGCACCGAAGTCCCGCGCGTGCGCCACGGCCTCCCGGGCGACCCGCACGGCCCGCTCCGGCGCGGTCCGCGCGAGCGCGGCGGACAGATCCAGCCGCCACGGACACCAGGAGGGGTTGCGCCAGTCACGACCGTCGAGCCAGTCTCCGACGCGGGTCAGAAGCTGGGCGGCCTCGGCGTGCCGGCCTTCGGCCAGCAGCAGTTCGGCGTACACGGTCCGTGGGTCCGGGTAGATCACGGCGTTCGGTACCACCTTGCCGTATTGGTGCTCGTCGGCGACCCGGCGGGCGGCGGCGATCCGGCCGCGGGCCAGCAGCGTCTGGATGAGGATGCCGATGGCGAACCACTGCGCGGGGACGGCACCTTCGACGCGTTCCGCGGTCTGGAGCCCCTGGCGGACCCAGTGTTCTGCCTCGGGCAGGTTCCCCCGGCGGTAGCGGATGTAGCCGAACAGAGTCTGGCCGACGGCCAGATGAGAGCCGCGCCAGCCTTTGGTCTCGCACTCGGCCATGCCGTCGATGAACAACTCCTCGGCCCGGCGCGGCTGGTCGCAGTACATGAACACGAGGGCGACGGAAACGGGGATCTCGAAACCCCGGTTCTCGTCGGCCCAGCTCATGCCGCCCTGCAGCGCGTCCTCGGCGTAGCGCAGCACGGACTGCCTGCGCTCGGCGCGCAGCAGGGCGTCCCACGCCCGCAGCCCCAGGATCCAGCGTTCCTCCGGACCCCGGCCGGTCAGCTTGCCGGCCAGCTTGTTCAGCCTGCGGGAGCGGTCTGCCGAGTCGGGCTCGTCGGTGCGGAACATGCTCCACACGAAGTGGTCGGCCAGCATCCGCAGCCGGACACGGGGGTGGTACTGGCTGCGTCGCGCCTCCTCGGAGGCGAGGGTGGCCGCCTCCTCCATCCGGTCGGTGTGGGCGAGGGCCTGGCTGAGCTTGAAGACGATGGCGGCGCGCAACTCCGGTTCGATCCCGGGTTCCGCCAGTGCCTCACGGAGGTGCTGGACGGTGGCCCTCGGGTCGATGAGGAAGGTGGCGCAGGCGAGTTCGTGCAGCAGCGGCGCCCGGTCCTCCGGAAGGGGCGGCTCCTGCAGGGCTCGGGTGAGCAGACGGCGGGCGGCCTCCGGGGCGCCGGACCGCAGGTACTCGCGGGCCGCCTCCCGCAGCCATTCGACCGCTTCGGGCTTGCCCTCGCAAGGCACCTCCAGCAGGTGGCGGGCGGCGGCGGTGATGCCGTACCCCGCCGTCCGGATGGCCACCGCGGCGGCGTTGTGCATGCCGCCCCGCAGGCCGTCGGGGACGTCCCGGTAGATCGCCGTGGCGATGATCGGGTGGACGAAATCCAGGCTGCCGTCAGGGTTCTCGCCCTCCGCCACGAAGCGCGCCGCGCGCAGCTTCTCGATCGAATGGGTGGCCTGGGTCTCCCCGACCACGGCGAGGTCGGCGGCCAGCCGCGGGGAGAACGGGGCGCCCAGGATGGCCGCCGCGTGTGCGAAACGGCGGGTTGATGTGCCGAGAGCCCGCAGGCGCTCGACGATGCCCGGTCCCTTGACGGCGGCGGCGAGGTTCCGCATGGCGGGCAGGTCGGCCTCGGTGCCCCGCAGGTTCCGCTCGCCGAGCCTGATGGCGAGTTCGACGGTCTCGAAGGGGTTGCCGCTGGTGACCGTCCAGCACTCCTCGCAGAACTGGTCCTCGGCGCTCTCGCCCACTTCCTCTCGCACGATCCGTGCCACGGCGGAGACGGTGAGCGGAGCCAGTGTGTAGGGGCGGCTCGTGTGCCGCTCCACCAGGGTGCGGAAAGGGGCGGCCTCGTCCGGCAGGTCGTCGGGTCGGTAGGCGAGGATGATCAGGAGCGGAAGGTCCGCGGCCCGTGGGGCGAACGAGGTCAGCCAGCTCAGCGACTCCAGATCGGCCCAGTGCAGATCGTCCAGGAGCAGCACGACGGGCTTCTTCAGCACGGTGAGCCGAGTCATCACCCAGTCGAGGCCGTCGCGCACCCCGGTCGGGTCCGGCACGGACGAGACGTTTGTCGCCTCCAGGCCGAGAGCGGTGGCGACGATGTCGTACCAACTCCCCAGGAAGGAGCGGAGTTCGGTGTTGTTCATCGTCGCCAGTGCGGGCTGGACGAACTGCCGGATGAGCCGGAACGCCACCTCCTGCTCCGTCTCGCTGCCTCCGCCCGACAGCACGGTGAAGCCCTGAGAGGCGGCGCGGATCCGCGCTTCGGACAGCAGCGCGGACTTCCCCATGCCGGCCGGCGCCGTGAAGGTGAGCAGGCCGGTGTGCCGGGCACGTGCTCCACGAGCGGCAGAGCGCAGGTCCGACAACGCGGCATCGAGCGCCTTGAGTTCTCGATGGCGCTCGAACAACGGCCTGGCTGGAGTGGTCGTTTGCCGTGACACAGACGCCATGTGCCCCACTGCTTCCTGTCGCTGGTCGTCGCGGGCAGCGCCGAGCGTACGCCGCTCGTTCCAGGTGGTAGGCCGTGTTGGGGCGGGAAGACGACAGGTTCGGGTGAATCCAGAGTCTGGGCGGTTTGATGTCCCATCAGTCTGGTAAGGAGATATGACTGGCCCTCTTTTCGGAGGGCCAGTCGGGTGAGCGTCAGAGCAGTGCCGGCGTCACCGCCGTGTCCGCGTACCTCGGGACGGTGCGGGACCAGTGATAGCAGCCGCTGATCCAGCCGATCATGCCGTCCACGTAACCGCGGCCCGCCGGGCTCAGCTCCGCCCTGATCCCGGTCCAGAGCTCTTCGAACTCGCTGATGGCGCTGTTGATCTGCCGGATGGCAAGGGCGACGGCCGTGGGCAACGGGCAGCGGTGCTGGTTCTGGTGGGCGAGAGCCAGATTGATCACTCCGCCTGTCCGTTGTTCCTTCACCGCGGAGAACAGGTCGGCCGTCCACACGGCCGCGTCCACCGACAGGCGCGTCATACGTCGCATGACCGGATGGTGAAGCTCCTCGGGTGCGAGCTCGCACGGCTGCGCCGCCTCGTACAGGGGGTAGAACGGTTCGATTCCCGCGGTGAGCGAGCGTACCGAGGCGCACAGGTCGATCCGCACGGGGGAAGTGCCGGTCTGGGTGACCGCCTCGTACAGCAGGCCATGGACGTACTCACGGCTCTTCCATGCCCACCGGGCCGCCTGGTCGGGCGTGCACCGCTCCTGCACCTGGCGGTACAGGTCGGCCAGCGCCGCTCCGAGGGGCGTGGTCGGCGCCGCGCCGTCCCTGAGGATCGCGACGCTCTCGCACAGCATGGGCAGCAGGTTTTCCGGCCACCGGTGACCCACATCCTCCGCCTTGTCGTCGAAGACGAATTGATAGGCGATTTGATTGGCGATGATCTGGAGTATGCCGGGATCCACGGCAGGGCTGTTGTACGAGGCGAGTTCGGCGGGGCGGGTGTACGCGATCATCTCCGGAACGCCCGGTTCATCCAGCAGGCCGACCTCCCGCAGCCATTTCTCCACCCCCGCCGACGCCTCCGCCTCATGTCGGTTCCGCTGAAACGGAAACGGCATGTACAGCTGCGCGTCGATCAGCTCCTTCAGGCTGGAACGCCGAATTCCGTCCTGCCGGGGAACCGTGATTTCCTCATGCGTCGTCGACACCGGTCTCACCTGCCGTTCGGGAATGCGGTACGCGGATCGTCGTACGGTGCGTGGTGCCGGCCCGCTCGCGCGTTCGCGGTGCGCAGGTCATGCGGAGGGTCCGCGGCCCCAGGGTGACCGCGGGCCGGGTGTCCCGGGAGGCGCCGGGGCGGTGGGCCAGCCGCCAGCGGGCGGCGATGGTCGCCAGCGCCAGCGTCGCCTCCGTCATGGCGAAGCCGTCGCCCAGGCACTTGCGGCTGCCCGCCGCGAAGGGCACCAGGGCGTGCTCCCGCGCGGCGGCGGTCCCGCCCGGCAGCCAGCGGTCGGGGAGGAAGCGCTCGGGATCCGGGAAGGACGCGGGGTCGTGGTGCAGCAGGTACGGGCTGTACAGCACCGTGGTCCCACGTGGGATGCGGCGGCCCGCCAGCTCCGTGTCGCGGGTGGTGATCCGGGTGAAGAGCCAGCCGGGCGGGGAGTGGCGCAGCGTCTCGGTGACGACCGCGCGGGTGTAGTCGAGCCGGGGCAGATCGCCCGGTCCGGGCCGGCGCCCGTCGGCGAGCACCGTGTCGAGCTCGGCGTGCAGCCGCCCCTCGGCCTCCGGGTCGCGGCCCAGCAGGCTGAACGCCGAGGCCAGGCACAGGGCGGTGGTCTCCACGCCGGTGAGCAGCAGGGTGATCAGCTGGTCGTGGACCTCCCGGTCGGTGACGGCGCCGTCCTCGTCGCTCGCGGCGGCGGCCAGCAGCGTCCCCAGGAGATCGTCACGGTGGGCGCCCCGCCGCCGCTCGGCGACGGCCGCGGCCACGATCGCGTGCAGCCGGTCGACCGCGCGCCGGTAGCGGCGGTTCGCGGGGGTCGGGAACGCGAAGACCGCGTCGACCGGCACGATCGTACGGAGGAACAGGCCGCGCACGACATCGGCCAGGCAGCGCCGCACCTCCGTGTGGGTCGCCGCGTCCAGGGAGTCGGAGAACAGCACCCGGCTCATCACGCGCGCCGTCACCGTCATCATGGCCGCGCTGACGTCGACCTCCTGCCCGGCCCGCCAGGTGGCGGCCACCGACGCGGCCTCCTCGCCCATCAGGTCCGCGTGGCCGGCCACGCGGGAGGGGCGGAAGGCGGGCTGGAGGAGCCGGCGCTGCCGGCGGTGCCGGTCGTGCGGGCAGGTCACGACGCCGTCGCCCATCAGAGAGCGGAGCCTGTCGTACAGCGTGCCGCCCTTGTCGAACGTCTGCGCGTCCAACAGCATCCGGTGCACCAGCTCCGGATGACACACGACCCAGGCGCGCTGCGGGCCCAGCCGCACCTCCACCAGATCCCCGCGCGCCGGCAAAGAATTCAAAAACGCCAGCGGCCGGCGGAACAAGGCGATACCGTGGCCGAGCAGAGGGAATGCGCCGGGGGCACATTCCACTGTCCATGCCTGTTCAGGTTCCTTGACGGAACCGCTCATCGGTTACCCCCGTCTCAGTCGAAACACGGAAATCGGTGATCACTCACCGAACGGGCACTTGAATCATGTACTGCCCAGTTCAATCTGATGGCGGATTGCGACATCCTTTTTCTGCGGGGGCGCACGGGAGCACGGTGAAGCACGCCGGGCATATGCGCGGCATATGTCCGGCATATGCGCGGGTGTCAGGGATACCCAGGCCGCACATACCGGTGGATCAGGCCTCATCCGCGCCGGTACGGAGCCATTCCCGGAACCAGTCGCCGGCGGCCCCGGCCACCTCCTCCAGCGCGCCCGGCTCCGGGAACAGGTGCGTGGCCCCCGGCACGACATGGATCCGGTGCGGCGCCGGCAGACGCTCCGCGGCCTCCTCGTTCAGCCCCAGCACCAGCTCGTCCGCGCCCCCCACGATCAGCAGCACCGGCGCCGCCACCTCCGGCAGCCGGTCACCGGCCAGATCCGGCCGCCCACCCCTGGAGACCACCGCGTACACCCGCCCCGGCCGCTCCGCCGCGGCCACCAGCGCGGCGGCGGCACCGGTGCTCGCACCGAACAGGCCCACCGGCAGGGTCCCCGTCCCCGGCTGCCGCTCCAGCCAGTCCACCGTGTCCACCAGCCGCCGGGCCAGCAGACCGATGTCGAAGCGGTGCCGCCCGGAGACGGCGTCGTCAAGCTCCTCGCGCTCGCTCAGCAGGTCCAGCAGCAGCGTGCCCAGGCCCACGCGGTTCAGTTCGGCGGCCACCGCGCGGTTGCGCGGACTGTGCCGGGAACTGCCGCTGCCGTGCGCGAACAGCACCACCCCCGAAGCGGCGGAGGGCATCGTCAGGTCCCCCGCCAGTGCCACCCCGTGCGCCGGCACCGACACCGGCTCGGAGGTCATCCGTCTCACCTCCGGCTCCGCTCCTCGCCGTCCGTCAGCGCTCCCGCTCGTCCGCCGGCTGCTCGACGCCGGTCAGCGGCTCACCGCTCGCCGTCCCGCCGGCCGGGCCGTAGCCCTCGGCCGCGCTCGCCGTGCCCGGCACCACCCGCTCACGGGCCTGGCTCTCCTGGCCGGAGTGGGCCCCCGGCTCCTCCTCGTCCCCGGCGCGCGCGTATCCGCGCTGCCACTCGGCGCCCTCGGCCTCCGAGCCGGCGGCTTCCGACTGCCGTTCCGTGCGCTGGTCTCCCCGCTGCCGTTCCGTGTCCTCGCCGGGCGGTGCCTGCGTCACGTCCTCGACGTCGTCCTCCCGCTCGCCCTCCGCCTGGGAGGGCGTCGTACGCGGCGGGTCGTAGGAGGTACCGGTGACGTCGTCGCGTTCACCCTCGGCCTGGGACGGTGTCTGCTCACTCATGCTCATCCTGTGCCTCCCGACGTCCGGTCGGTCCCCCCGTGTACCCGGTCCGGCCCGGCCCCATGCGAGGTTCGCGCACCCGGCGGCCCACCCTCGGCGGCCACAGGAGAGGTGACCGGACCACCCTTCTCCCGAGGGCGACGCTGAGCACCGGCGAGGCCGGTACGAGCATCTGGCGCTGCACACCACGCGGCAGGCTGTCGGCGCTGCCGGGGCTGCGGGTGCCGCGCCAGGCGGGCCGCTGGGTCGGCCGGGACGACTGGGCCGGCTACCTCCAGCGCTACGCCGCTCACCACCTCGCGCGGTCGCCGAATGCCGGAGGCAGCCGGTGCGCCCCGATTCCGGCGGTCTGCCACCGGGAAGCGGACCGGGGCACGATCGTGGGCGGCGTCCGCACGGACAGCCGGACGCGGGCCGCGCCGGCTCGGCTGAGGGCGACGGTGATCTCCGTGTGACGGCCGTACGGGCGCTGATGTCGAGGCGCCGGCCCCCTGACTCACCCGCAGGCGCCAAGGTCTCCACTTCGCCGGATACACCAACCCCCTCAGCGGCGCCCTGCGCCAGTCGACTCGACGCCCGCGCCATCGCCCAGGCCATCCACCGCGCCCATCGGGTGCCGAGGCCGAGGCTCCCGCAGCCCCGTACGGAGAAGACTTCGCAGCCGACATGAGCGCCGACGACCGCATCAGCGACAGCCGGCCGTCGCATGGCCTCGTCGCGGTGGTGACCGGCGCCGCCCGGTGGGCATCAGACAGGCGATCGCACGCGAACTGGCCGCCTGCGGCCACCGCTTGGTGCTCTGCGACATCGACGGCAGGCCCTCCGCCGCGTGGCCGACACCCTCGGCCCCCGCCACCGCTACGTCACCGCGGACGTCACCGACGCCCAGACCCCCGGGCGTCTGGTCACCGAGGCCACGCACCACCACGGACGCGTCGACGTACGGGTGAACAACGCCGCCTACAGCGCCACCAAGGCCGGCGTCCTCGCCCTGTCCGAAGCCCTGGGTCGTGAGGCCCGCCCGCACGGCGTGCACGTCAGTGCCGTCCTGCCCGTGCTCGTCGGCACACCGCTCGCATTGGCATCCGCCTGCCCTGCCGTCTCACGCCCCGACCGCCGACCGCCGTCGCCGACGCGGTTCTCGACCTCCTCGAACACCTGTCGCCACGCCGGTACGTCCCCATGGGTGAGGCGGCTGCCGATGCCGGACAGCCGCCTCACTCCGTGGTCACTCCCGCCCGCTCAGGCGCGGGTGATGTTCTGCGCCTGCGGGCCCTTCTGGCCCTGCCCGATGTCGAAGGTGACGTGTTCACCTTCGGTCAGTTCCCGGTAGCCGTTGCCGTTGATCTGGGAGTAGTGGGCGAAGATGTCCGGGCCTCCGCCGTCCTGGGCGATGAAGCCGAAGCCTTTTTCGGAGTTGAACCACTTCACGGTGCCGCTGGCCATACTGATCGATCTTTCGTTCATGCCGGGAACATCCCCATTGCCGGGGTTGCTCCGGCTCGCGCGACCGCACGAGCCATCAGCCGTTGTACCCCTGATCGCCCCGTTTATCCGATCGACGACACGCCAGATGAACCGGTCGGTCGTCCACCTGCGCGGGTCTTCGGTGTCGCGGGACCGCCGGGGAGGTCGGAAAGGGCGATGCGGGCGGTGACGCGCTTGCCCACCGGGTCGCGACGCGTTTCGACGCTCTGGGCGACGGCCATGACGATCTCCAGGCCGTGCTGGCCGACGCGGTCGGCGTCGGCGGCCCGGGCGACGGGCAGGGCGGGGCCGGAGTCCCACACCTGCACCTCGACGGCCGCGCCGATGACGCACAGGCTCAGCAGGATCGGTCCGGGGGCGTACTTGTGCGCGTTGGTGACCAGCTCGCTGACCACGAGCCGGGTGACGTCGAGGGCGCGTTGCGAGACGGGCAGGCCGTGATCGGCCTGCATCTGCGTGAGGAAGCCGGCGGCCAGCCGACGGGCCTTGGCGATCACGGTGCCGTCCCCGTCCAGCGCCACCCGCAGCGGGCGCCCGTACGGCGTGGTGTCGCCCTGGCTCACGGTCACTGATCCCATCACAGTCGCCTCCACCCCTGGCGCGTACCCCTGCGAAGGTGGACAACGCCTCGTAATCCTCGGCCGGCCGGCGACCGGGCGCCTCAGCGGAGGCATCGAGACACCGGGACGGCATCGAGACACCGGGACGGCGGCAGGGGAACGGCATCGGGGCGGTGATTCCGGGACGGGACCGTTGTATGCCACTATCACCGCCATGGGTGAGAACCGAATGGCGGACGCCGAACACGCCGCGCAGCACGGAAGGCTGTCGGCGGTGGTCACCGAAACCGACGGCATCCGCGTGGTGGCCCTGGCCGGCGAGATCGACCACCACACCGCGGACACCCTCCGCGAGGCCCTGGACGCCGCCGGCGAGCCCCGCCCCCGTGTCGTGGCCGACATGGGTCAGGTCACCTTCATGGACTCCAGCGGCATCAACGTCCTCATCACCGCGCACGGGGCCCTCGGCGAGGCCGGTGGCTGGCTGCGTCTCGCGGCGCCGACGGGAACCGTGAAGCGCACCCTGAACATCGTCGGCGTCGACGCCTTCATCGACTGCCGCGAATCCCTCAGCCACGCCCTCGACGACTGAACAGCCGCACCTTCACGGCCCGGGCCGTCGGCCGTCGGACGGCGCTCCGTGTCCGGCGGCTGTCCGGTCATGGGATCAGCTGTGCGAGACGGCACCGCCGCGGCGGGCGCTTCCGGATAGCGGCCCTCCGGCAGGGTAGGCGAATGGCCGCAGGCGTTGGGGAAGGGGGCAGAATGGTCCGCACGCCCGAGCCGGTGGACGCCGTGGACGCCGCTGAGCGGGTGGTGGAGGCCATGATCCAGCTCTGGCGGCAGGCGCACCTGGAGATCGCACCGGATGTGTCGGACCAGCAGATGCGTACGCTGCTCGTCCTGGAGGCGGGGGCGCGCAATCTGACCGGTCTGGCCAGGGAGATGGGAGTCGGCCCGTCGTCGGCCACCCGCTTGTGCGACCGGCTGGGCCAGCGGGGACTCATCGAACGCGTCAGCGCCGGCCGGCAGGTGTCGATCCGGCTCAGCCGGACCGGCGAGCGGCTGCTGGAGGCGACCCGCAGGCACCGCCGTCTGTTGCTGCGACGGGCTCTTGCCGCCACCGGCACCGACCAGGCCGTCCTCCACGACGCCCTGGGGCAGCTGTGCGATCTCTTCACGGCGCCGGACCTCCCTGCGTCGGACCTCCCTGCGCCGGACCCGGCGTCCCCGGCTGTCCCCGAGGCGCCGGAGCGCCCGCCGCGGTGACCGCCCGGCCCCGGCCCCGGCCCGGCCACCGGCCCGCAGGCGCGGACAGGACGCGCCGGACAACCGCCTTCGAACTGCCGAACTGCCAGAAAGCGGGTAAACCGACCTCAGAGGGAAACCCCAAGGCAACTGTTGTTGATTGACAACAATGGTCGTGAGGCAACAAAGTGAGCGGTGTCGGATGTGCGCGGGGAAGGACCTGGAATGCTCCGGTGGGCGGAGGTCGCTCCGTGTGCTGGTCGTGTCCGGCATGGCGCGACGGCGGGGCGGGAGCCGCGAAGGCGGGCTCAGGCGGTCCGGCTTCCGGAGTCCGGTGTCTCGCCGTGTATCTGTGCCGCCGCCGCGGCGCAGAACGATTCCAGGCCCTCCAGCAGCGCGGTCCGCTCGGCGGCGGGCATGTCCGCCAGAACCCTCCGCAGTTCCCGTTCCCTGCGGGTGCGCAGGTCCGCGAGGAACGCCCGGCCGCGGCTGCTCAGACGCAGCCGTACCTCACGCCGGTCCTGCGGGCTCGCCTCTCGCTCGACGAAGCCGGCCGCCTGCAGCCGGTCGCACAGCCGGCTGGTGGACGGGGGCGTGGAGGCGAGCAGCTCGGTGAGCGTACGCAGGTTGACGCCGTCGTGGTGTTCCAGGATGTGCAGAACGCGCAACTGGGACGCGGAAGTGGGAGCGGTGGAGGTCCGGCCCCATACGACCTCCAGCAGCTCGACTGCCGTGGTGGTCACACGTGCGACCTCTTCGGGCTCAGGGCGGCGGCGGAAGGCAGTCACTGTCACACTCTCGCAGGCACTGGGGTGGCTGTCAGCGTACTAGGCGCACAGGTCGGCCACGGCTGCGCGAAAGATTGGTGTATCTCCCATAGTGAACAGATTCGAGGTCGCTGAACGCGCTCTGCGCGGGGCGGCACCCCACGAGTTGCTCGAAGTCGTCCGCGCCGTACTGACGGAGCAGTACGCCGCGGAAGACGTCGAGCTGTTCCTGGCCGACTACGGGCTGACGGTCCTCCAGCCCGTGTCCGTGCTGCCGCACACCCTGGAGCCGGTGTCGGTGCACACCAGCCCGGCCGGCCGGGCCTTCGGGGCGCAGCGGCCCCACCGTGAGGATCTGCCGGGCGGACGGGTCCGGCTGCACCTGCCGGTCAGCGTGCGGGGCGACCGGCTGGGCGTGCTGTCCGTGACCCTGCCCGAAAACACCGTTCCCGGCTGTGAGGCTGAACTCGCCGACGTGGCCGAGGTGCTCGGTCACGAGGTGGTCGTCGCCGAGCGGGACACCGACATCTATCTCCAGGCGCGGCGCAAGGACCGGCTCACCCTGGCCGCCGAGATGCAGTGGCAGCTGCTGCCCGGCCGGTCTAGCTCGCGGCCCGAGTACGACCTCGGCGCCCAGCTGGAGCCGGCGTACGCGATCTTCGGCGACAACTTCGACTGGTCCGCGACCGCCGACCGGCTGATGCTGTACGTCACCAACGGCATGGGCGAGGGCATAGAGGCCTCCCTGCTCACGAACCTGGCCATCAACGCGCTGCGCAACGCCCGCAGGGCCGGCATCTCCATCGCGGACCAGGCGGCCCTGGCAGACCAGGCCGTCTACGCCCACTACCGGGGACGCCGCTATCTGTCCATCCTGATGCTCGACTTCGACCTGGAGACCGGCCGGGCGAAGGTCGTGGACGCCGGCTCGCCCCAGTTGCTGCGGCTGCGGGACGGCGTCGTGGAGCGGATCGCCTTCGACGCACAGCTGCCCTTGGGTATGTTCGAGGAGACCGACTACGTCGCACAGGACTTCCGGGTGGAGCCGGGGGACCGGCTGATCTTCGTCAGTGACGGAGTTCACGCCGTCGCGTCACCCAAGGGAGAAGCCTATGGTGAGGCGGCGCTCGCCCGGGCCATCCAGGCGACCCGGCTGCTGCCCGCGGCCGAGGTCCCGCGGGCCGTCCTGCGGGAGCTGACGGGTCACCGCGGCGAGGCGATGCCCGAGGACGACGCCCTGGTCGTGTGCCTGGACTGGCGCGGCAGGCCGCGGACCGATGACCGCGGTTCGGGGGGATTGTGACGATCGCGTGTTGTTCCGCGTACTGCCGCGCGCTAACGTTTGTCATGAAGCAATAATTGCTCGATGGTTTGCTGTCTCGGCAGGCCGTGAGGCTCGCAACAGGGAGACGGTGCAGGTGCAGGATCCGGATGTGGCACAGGAGCTGGGAAGCTTCCTGGAACGGCGCCGAGAGCAGATCGCCCAGCGTTGGGCGGACACCGCGCTCTTCCGCACCGTCTTCACCGTGTCCCGCGACGAGGCGGTGGACGCGTGCAAGGCCGTGGTCGACGCCCTGGCGGACGTGGCCCGCTCAGGACGGCTGGAAGACCTCCGGGCGCCGGGCTTCGACACGGTGAGAGACCAGCTCGGCCGGATGGCGGCCTCCCGCGCCAAGTCCGGATTCACCCCGGCCCAGATCGCCGGCGAGGTCGCCGGTCTGCGCGAGCCCGTGGCCGCGCTGCTGCGCTCCGCGTACGAGGGCACCGACAGCGCGCACGCGCACGACGTGACGCTCTCCCTCACCGTCCTGCTCGGCACGCTGCGCCTGGTGGTCATGGAGACCACGGTCAGCTCGGGTGAAGAGCTGATCGCCCGGCAGCGCCAGCAGCTGCTGGAGGTGGCCACCCCGGTCATCAAACTGTGGGAGAACATCGTCGCCGTCCCGCTGATCGGCACCCTGGACAGCGCCCGCAGCCAGATCGTGATGGAGAGCCTCCTGGAGGCGATCGTGCACGAGCGGGCCCGCTACGCCATCCTCGACATCACCGGTGTGCCGACGGTCGACTCGCTCGTGGCGCAGCACCTGATGAAGACGGTCGCCGCGGCCCGGCTGATGGGCGCGGAATGCGTCGTCTCGGGGATCCGGCCGGCGATCGCGCAAACCATCGTCCACCTCGGCATCGACCTCGGGACGATCGTCACGCGGGCCGGTCTGGCGGACGCCCTGGCGTACGCGCTCGCCGAGCAGGGCATCGCGGTCTCCCCACGCCCGGTCGCAGGAGCGAGTTCGCGGTGACCGCGGCCTCCGCGGGCCAAGGCGACTCGGTGCCGGTCCTGGCGCTGGGGGACGTCCTGCTGATCACCCTCCGGGGGGAACTGCACGACGGGGAGGCCGAACGGCTCCAGTACGACATCACCCATCGCATCGCGCACAACCCGGTGCCGGTGGGCGGTGTCGTGATCGACATCTCCGGTGTCGAGATCGTCGACTCCTTCCTCGGACGGGTCCTGTCCGAGATCGCCGCGAGCGCCCGGCTGCTGGCCACCGGGACCGTACTGGCCGGCATGCGTCCGGCAGTGGCCATGACCCTGGTCGAACTGGGGCTCACCCTGCCCGGCCTGGACACCGCGCTGGACGTCGGGCGGGCACTGGCGCTGCTCGGCCGGGCTCCCTCGGGGTCGTCCCCCGCTCATGCGGAAGAGGGTGCGTGATGGATGCCTCGCTCGCGCCGACCACCCGTCTTCCCATCGGCTCGGACGCCGATCTCGCCTGGGTGCGCCAGGAGGTGCGCCAGGCCGCTGCCGCCATCGGTTTCGGTCTGGTCCAGCAGACGAAACTGGTCACCGCGGCCAGTGAACTGGCCCGCAACACACTCGTGCACGGCGGCGGCGGGTACATGGAGATGTGGCTCATGCAGGACGGCCGCACCCGCGGCCTGCGGCTGAGCTTCGTCGACTCCGGTCCCGGTATCAGGGACATCGAGCTGGCCATGACCGACGGCTACAGCACCGGCGGCGGCCTGGGGCTCGGACTGAGCGGAGCCAAGCGGCTGGTGCAGGAGCTGGTCGTCGAAAGCCGTCCCGGCCACGGCACCACCGTCACCGTCACGGACTGGCCACCCGGCCTGCCCGCCCCGCGCACGGGCGCCTCATGAGCAGGGTCTGGGAGATCCCGGTGCAGGACTCGACCCGGGTCCGGGACGTCCGCGTGGCCGCTGAGGACGCCTGCGGCCACATCGGTCTGGACGCGCACTGCACCGCGGTCGCGGCCCTCGTCGCCACCGAACTGGCGACCAACCTCGTCAAGCACGCGAGCGAGGGCCGCATCGTCATCAACCTGACCGGCCCCTCCGACACCCGGGCGGACCCGCGGGCAGAGACCGCGCGCTGCGTGCAGATCACCTCGCTCGACCACGGGCCGGGCATCCGTGACGTCCTCGAGGCGCTGCGGGACGGATTCACCACCGCGCCCTCCTCGCTCGGCGCCGGCCTGGGCACCTGCCTGCGGATAACCCGTGACTTCGGCCTGCACAGCCGGCCCGGAACGGGCACGGTCGCCGTGGCGCGCATCAGCCCGGCGCGACCGCCTGTCGCCGCGTCCGCCCGCCAGGCCCCGGCGTACGGGAGCGCTCGCGCCGGGGGGATCACCACCGCGCTCGCGCACGCCGAGTACTCCGGTGACGCTTTCGCGTGGGTGCGCTCCGGATCACTGGTCACCCTGATGCTGACCGACGGACTCGGGCACGGCCGGAAGGCGGCGGAGGCGTCCGCCACCGCCGTGAGGGAACTGCGCAGGAACGCCGGCCTTCCCGCGGCCGGCCTGCTGCGCCTCCTGCACTCCGCGCTGGGCGGCACCCGCGGTGCTGCGGTCGGCGTGGCGCAGCTCGACGAGGCCACGCACCGGCTCTCCTACGCCGGAGTCGGCAACATCGGCGCCAGGCTGCGCACCGACGAGGGCTGGCAACCGCTCATCTCCCGTCCCGGCATCGTGGGAGCCCACTTCCCGGCCACCGTGCCCGTGCAGCAGTCGTCCTGGCGGCCGGACAGTCTGCTCATCCTGCACAGCGACGGGCTGCCCGGACGCTGGTCGCCGCCACAGGACCGCGGCCTCCTCGACCACGACCCGGCCGTGACCGCCGCGATGGTCCTGCGGGACGCCGGCAGCGCGGCGAGTCCCCTGCGCGACGACACGAGCGTGGCCGTCCTGGTGCCCGCCCGCGCGAGCGGGCACCCGTGACCGCGACGCACGACGTCTGGAAGATCACGACGGTCACCGACGCGGCCCTGGCCCGCGCCGCCCTCGACCGGACCGTCACCGACGGCCAGCCCCCCACCCTGGAGCGGGCACGCTTCCTCTCGGATCTCAGCGCGCGCCTGCGCCACTGCCTGAGCCAGGGCGGCGAGTGGGAACTCGTACGCTGCCTCCGGAACGACACCGCGGCCCAAGGGAGCCGACTGGAGGTCTCCCTCCGGCCCATCGACGCGTCTGCGGCGGACCCGGAGGGCGAGCCGGCCCTCGTCTGCCCCTTGCCGCACCTGCGGCACCCGACGCCCCTGCCGCCCCTCGACCGTGACGTGGCCGGCCCGCTGCTGCCCGAGGCCCTCCTGCGCGCCGACGCACACACCGCGACAGCCCTGGACCTCCTCGAGGAACAGCAGTGCCTGGTCCGGCTTCACCGCGAAGAGCTGCACCACACCAACCAGGGCGTCCTGGCGCTGCACTCCGAGCTGGAAGCCACCGCCCGGGCCCAGCGGGATCTGCTGGAGGCCGAGCGTGCCGCGCGCGACGAGACCGAGCGGGCGCGCCGCCTGCTGACCTTCCTCGCCGACGCCAGCGCCACCATCGCCGTCTCCCTCAGCCCCGAGGCCATCGTCCGCCGCGTCTCCGACCTGCTGGTACCGGACTACGCCGAACACATCGACGTCTGGCTCTTCGACGAGGACGACGAGCCAGGGCACCGCAGACGCGAGCATGCGGCGGCCGCCGTGACCGCCGCCCGCACGGACCGCCCCCAGCACGCGGGCCCGCATCCCGGCCGTCTGCCCGGCGTGGACGACCTTCCTCCCTCGGCGCTGTCGCCCGACCGGCCCCTGCTGGCCATCCCGTTCGGGCCGCACCGTCTGCTGGGCGTCCTCACGCTCACCGCGCCCGGACCGCGCTTCGACGCCGACACCTGCATCATGCTGATCGAACTCGCCCGCAGGGCGGGCATCGCCCTCGACCACGCCCGCCGCTACGAGCAGTACCGCGACACCGCCGAGAGCCTGCAACGCGCCCAGCTCACCGACCTGCCCGCCGTACCCGGTCTGCAGCTGGCCGCGCGCTACCTGCCCGCCACCCGGGGGATGAACATCGGCGGCGACTGGTACGACGCCTTCCTGCAGCCCGACGGAAGCCTGCTGACCGTCATCGGGGACGTCACCGGCCACGGGCTGCACGCCGCCATCGTGATGGGGCAACTGCGCACGGCCCTGCGCGCCTACGCCATCGACAACGCCACCCCCGGCGCAATCCTGACACTGCTCCACCGCATGCTGCGCCACCTGCAACCGGAGCTGTACGCCACCGCGCTCATCGCCCGCGTCTCCCCGGGGAAGCGGGAAGCGGTCTGGGCGTCGGCCGGCCACCCGCCCGCCATCGTGTGCTCCGACGACGGCGGCGTGAGCGTCCTGCGGGACAGACCCGGCCCCATGCTCGGCATCCCCCTCGACTGCGTCTACGCCGATCACACCACCGCCCTGCCACCCGGCGGCACCCTGATGCTGTACACGGACGGGCTGGTCGAACGGCGGGCGCTCGGCATCGACCCCGGCATCGAACGCCTGGCGGACGCGCTGGGCGCACTGCCTGCCCCGGAGACGGAACAGGACCTCGACGCGGCCGCCGACACCGTGGTCACGCGACTCCTGCACGACTCCGCGCGCGACGACGACGTGTGCCTGCTCCTGTGCCACGTTCCGGCGCGACGGCAGGAGGACGAAACGCACACCGATCCGGCAGGAAGAAGCGAACCCGCTTGAACCGGTCTCCGGCGCGGTAGCGTGGAGCTCACCCCGCGAGAGAGTGGATGCCGTGAATATCTCTGATCCGCTTCCCTCGGCGGAGGCGCAGCTGCGCGCAGCCCCACCCCACGCTCTGGTCGCCACCGCGCGCCGCCTGCTCGCCGACCGGGCCGGCGCCCAAGAGGTGAAGCTGCTGCTGGCCGACTACGGCCTGTCGGTGCTGCAACCGGTCTCCCATCTGCCGCACACCGGCTCCCCGGTGCCCGCTCAGGACGGCCCGGCGGGCAGCGCCTTCGTCGCCCAGAGCCCGGTGGTCGAGGTGCTGCGCGAGCGCGCCGGCCACCTGGTGCACCTGCCCATCACGGTGCGCGGCGACCGCCTCGGCATCCTCAGCGTGCGGCTGCCCGCAGGGGCGGCGGATCCGGACACCGTGCTCCAGCTGTCGGAGTTCGCCACCGCACTCGGCCACGAGGTCGCCACCGCGGGCCGGGACACCGACCTCTACCTCCAGGCCCGGCGCACCCGGCGCCTCACCCTCGCCGCCGAGATGCAGTGGCAGCTGCTGCCGGGACGCGGCTGCGCCCGCGCGGAATACACGATCGGTGCCCACCTGGAACCGGCCTACGCCATCGGCGGCGACAACTTCGACTGGTCCACGAGCGCCGACCACCTCGTCCTCACGGTCACCGACGGCATGGGCCAGGGCATCGAGGCCTCGCTGCTGACCAGCCTCACCGTCGGTGCCCTGCGCAACGCCCGCCGGGCAGGCATAGGCCTGGCCGACCAGGCCTCGCTCGCCGACCAGGCGGTCTTCGCCCAGTACGGCGGCAAGGCGTACGCCTCCACACTGCTGCTGAGATTCGACCTGGCCACCGGCAGGGTGGCCGCGGTCGACGCCGGGTCGCCGCAACTGTTCCGTCAGCGGGATGGTCACACGGAGCGCATCGCGTTGGAGGCGCAGCTCCCGCTCGGCATGTTCGAGGAGACGCTGTACGAGGAGCAGACCTTCCAGGTCGAGCCCGGCGACCGGCTGATCGTGGTGAGCACCGGCGTGCACGACACCCGCTCCGCTGCCGGGGACGCGTTCGGTGAACAGGCGCTGCGCCAGGTGCTCAGCGCCACTCGCCCCTCACCCCCGCACGAGACGGCGCGTGCGGTGGTCGCCGGGATGATCGAGCACTTCGGCAGCAGCGAACTGATGTCCGACGCCGCCGTGGTGTGCCTGGACTGGACCGGCCGGCCGGCCGGTGGGGCGGACCGGCCGGATCACGGGGCGTAGGGCCGGTCGGCGCCCGGCAGAAGGCCGTCCTGCGCCTGCAGGAACCCGCGCATACCGCGGGCCAGTGCTTCCCGCTCGTCCGTCTCCATGCCGGCGAGGGCCTCGGCGAGGGCCCGTGTCCTGCGGGAGGCCACCTCGTCGAGGACCTGCTGACCGTGGCCCGTGAGGTTCAGCTGTACCTCCCGGCGCTTCAACGGGTGCAGTACGCGTTCCAGCAGACCGGCCGCCTCCAGCCGGTCGCACAGGCGGCTGGCGGTGGGCATCCCTATGTCCATGCTCTCCGCCAGAGTGGTCAGGTTGAGCCCCGGCGCGGCTCTCAGGATCTGCAGGGCCCGTAACTGGTGCGGCGACAGTCGCATCCGCGCTTCCTGCGCGGCAATCGACCACAGGGTCGTGAGACCGTCCACGGCATCGGCGATCTGCAGGGCGAGGGCCATGGCATCGTCGCCCGGCCCGCCTGCCGGGTCGTCCCCGGAACCGTCGAGACCAGTCACGAACGCATCACTTTCCGTATACGCCTGCCCATCAGGACAACACCCACATTCCAACGCGGTACCCGAGGAGCCGCCGAGCAAGCACCGCCAGCCGGGCCATCGTAGGGCCACGCGCGAGTGGGAACGCCGCTTTCCTGAGGGTTGTGCCGTGCGTCCGGCGGGGCGGGCTGCGGCCGGCGCGACCGGGGTGACAGTTGTCCGGTGGCAATAGTTGTCGTGTACCGGCTACGCTCGGCGCAGGAGACATCACACGAAGGCCGTCGGGGCCGGGTGGTCCGGCCGGTGCGTCGGGTGATCCGGCCGGGTGCTCAGGGGGGAGCGGTGTGGCGCCGTGGAGACGCAGACGTCGTCAAGAGGGGCAGGAAGCGTCCGGAGGCGGGCACTTTGCCGACGTCCCGTCGCCCGGTGAGCTTCTGGCGGTCGAGCTGCCCCTTGAGGACTTCCGGGTGCTCGCCCGGGTGATCGAGCACGCCCGCTTATGCCTCACGACGCACAGCGCCGGTGACGCCGAAACGATCCGCAACGCGAGCGGCGCCGAGCTGCTGCCCTCGCTCTACCCCCGGGCCGGTGCCGCGCTCGCCTGGGGCGTTCCCATCGTGCCGGTGCTCTTGTCCGAATTCCGGCATGTGGAGGCCGCGGTGATCAACCTGGAGTCCTACGGCGGCCATGAGACCGTGCTGTGCGAGGGCTACGACCTGCTGAAGCGGCTCGACGAACTCGAGGGGCGCGCGCGGCCGGCTCGTACGGTGGACGGTGTGCTCACCCTCGCGGCGGCGCGGCCCTCCGCACCCTGCACCGGGTGCCCCTAGCAGCGACGGGCGGCCTGACTCCGGGGCGCCGGCACGGCCTGGTGGGCGACGTCAGGCGCCCGCGTCGCCCTGCTGCGCGCGTTCGGCGGCGCGCTGCTTCAGCCGGGCCGCCTCCTTGCGGACCTCGGCCTGCGTGGCGCGCTCCTTCTCCAGCCACTCGGGCCGCTCCTGCTTCAGCGCCTCGATCTGCTCGGTGGTCAGCGCTTCCGTGACCCCGGCGCGGGCGAGACCGGCGATGGAGACGCCCAGCTTCGCCGCGACCACCGGACGGGGGTGCGGACCGTTGCGTCGCAGTTCCCGCAGCCACTCCGGCGGGTTCGCCTGGAGCTCGTTCAGCTCGGCGCGCGAGACGACACCCTCCTGGAACTCGGCGGGGGTGGCGGGGAGGTACACACCCAGCTTCTTCGCCGCGGTCGCGGGCTTCATCGTCTGGGTGCTCTGGTGCGACGTCATGCAGTCCAGACTATCGGCCGCCGACGGGGCCTCTGACCACAGCCGGTAACCTGGCGGAATGACCGACTCGGCGGATTCCCCCTCGTTCCGGCTCGCGTACGTCCCCGGAGTGACGCCCGCCAAGTGGGTGCGGGTCTGGGAGCAGCGCTCGCCCGACGTCCCCCTCACGCTTCTTCAGGTGGAGCCCGCCGAGGCCGGCGACGTCCTGCGGGACGGTCGCGCGGACGCGGGCCTGGTCCGCCTTCCCGTCGACCGTACGGTCCTCAGCGCGATCCCCCTCTACACCGAGACCACCGTCGTCGTGGTCCCCAAGGACCACGTGATCACCGCGGCGGACGAGGTCACCCTCGACGACCTCGCCGACGAGGTGGTCCTGCACCCCCTCGACGACGTCCTCGGCTGGGACCGTCCGCCGGGCGAGCCCGCCTTCGAGCGCCCCGCCACCACGGCGGACGCGATCGAGCTGGTGGCGGCGAACATCGGCGTCCTGGTCGTGCCGCAGTCCCTGGCCCGCCTGCACCACCGCCGCGATCTCACTTACCGGCCGGTCGCGGACGCCCCCCAGTCCAGCGTCGCCCTGTCCTGGCCGGAGGAGGCCACGACCGACCTGGTCGAGGACTTCATCGGCATCGTCCGCGGCCGCACGGTCAACAGCACCCGCGGCCGCACCCGCCCGCAGCCGGAGAAGACAGGGAAGACCGAGAAGGCGGGTAAGCCGGAGAAGGCCGGGACGGGCGGAAGGGCGCGGAAGCCCGCGGCCGGCGCCCGTACGGCGGGCAAGAACTCGCGCGCCCGCTCCGCCGGTGCCGCCAAGAGCGCCAAGCGGGGCAAGCCGCGCCGCAGGTCCTGACCACCGGCACGGCCCGCCCGCCGGTCACCGCCTTCCTAGTGCCCGTCAGGCGGGTCCGGCGGCCCTACGCGACGTACGTCGCCCTCCCCGCCGTGGCCACGATCCGCTCGCCGTCCGCCGCGCTCAGCAGCCCCGCCGCCGTCCACGCGTCCACGGTGGCCCGCACCCGGGACACCAGCGCGCCCTTGTTCGCGAACGGCGCGCCCGCCCAGATCTCGTCGAGCAGTGTCGTGCGGTCCGCCTTCGCCGGGTTGGCCACGCCCGAGTCGGTGCCCCCGAAGACCACGCGGGGTTCGGAGCGGCGGATGTACGCGTGGGTGGGGTCCTCGGTGCCCTCGAAGAACGGGGCGAACTCCGTGCCGTCCAGCGTGAGGTGGAGGGGCTTGCCGGTCACGGCGGTGAAGGTGGGCAGCAGGTCGCCGGAGAGGGCGGCGTTGCGGTACAGCCCGAACGTCAGGTAGTCCGTCGAGGCGCTGCGGGCGACCAGGTTGACGGGGCCGTGGAAGAGGGTCTGGAGCGTCGGGTCGTCCGGGGCCTTCTCGACCCGCAGCCGGAAGGGGACGCTCACCCGCACGGTGTCGCCGCTGCGCCAGGTGCGGCGCACGGTGAAATAGCTGCCGGGGCGCGGAGTTCCGTCGACGGCGCGGCCGTTCACGGTCACCCGGAACCCGGCGGTCGCCCAGGACGGCACGCGCAGCCTCAGCGCGAACGCGGTGGTGCGGCCGCGCACGGTGAGCGTGGTGCCCTGTTCGCGCGGGTAGTCGGTGTTCTGCGTGACGGTGACGCCCTGTTCGGCCCAGGTGAGGGTGGAAGGGCTGAAGAGGTTGACGTAGAGGGCGGTGCCGTCGGCCTGGGCGAAGTACACCGAGTCCTGGTACTTGGTGGCGCTCTCCATGCCGGTGCCCTCGCAGCAGGTCGTGCCCTGCTTGGGCGTGTAGTCGCGGACGTGGCCGGGCGAGAGGCCGATGAAGTACGTGACGAGGGGCTTCTCCGCGTCCGGCTTGTCCTGCTTGGAGCCGAGGACCTGGTTGTACAGGGCCCGCTCGTAGTAGTCCATGTACGCCGGGTCCTGCTCGTGGAAGAACAGGGTCCGGCTCAGCTTGAGCAGGTTGTAGGCGCAGCAGGTCTCCGCCGTGGTGGCGCCGAGCGTGCCCGCGATGGCGTCCCGCGCCTTCCAGAACTCGCCGGTGCTGGTGCCGCCGATGCCGTACATGCGGTGCGGTACGACCATGCGCCAGAAGTTCTTCGCGGCGGTGAGGTAGCGCTCCTCGCCCGTCGCGTCGTACAGCCGGACGTATCCGGTGAAGATGGGGATGTGCTGGTTGGCGTGCAGTCCGTCGAGGACGTCGGTGTTCGCGGCACACGCGTCGATGAGCCGGTCGAGGTCGAACAGCCTTGCCAGGGCGAGGTGTTCGGGCTTGCCGGTGAGGGCGTGCAGGTCGACGACCGCCTCGACGATGCCGCCGAACTCGCCGCTGGAGAAGATGCCCCACATGCGCTGGAGGGTCGCGCCGGGCAGCCGGGAGAGCCGGGAGTGCATCCAGTCGCACAGGCCGGACGCGAGGTCGAGGGCCCGCTCGTCGCCGGTGGCGAGGTGGGCGTCCAAGAGGCCGCGCAGGATCTTGTGCGCGGTGTAGTAGGGCGCCCAGACGCGGGTGTAGTCGCCGCGGGTCATCGACTCCAGCTCGATGAACTGGGTCTCGGGGTACGCCGCGAGGAAGCCGGGATGGCTCGGTCCGCCCCAGGTGCGGCGCAGGGTGGCGGTCAGGCCGCGGCCGGAGGCGTCGGCGAAGGTGGACCCGTCGGTCTCGTCGAAGGCGTACGAGGCCAGGTCGCCGCGTCCGGCCGGGGCGTCGGCGGGGCGGCTGTCCTGCAGGCCGGCGATCTCGGCGGGGGTCAGGGCGCGCGACCAGACGTCGAAGCCGCCGAAGGCGCCCGCGAAGACGGGGTCGGCGGGGAAGGCGGAACGGCCCAGCCAGGCGTGGGCGGGGGTGCCGAGGCTCGCCGGGGTGAGGGTCATGGCGGCGTTGCGGGCCACGGCGGTGCCGTTGACGTACAGCGTGCCGGTGCCGTCGGCGAGGGTCACCGCGAGGTGGCTCCACCGGTCGAGGGGGAGCGGCGCGGTGCCGTCGATGCCCTGCTCGGCGCCGGGTCCGTCGGTGGTGAGGGCGAAGCGCGGGGCGCCACCGCCGCTGCGCGCGGCCAGGTACAGGTAGCGGGCGGTGTCGTCGCCGCAGTCGAGGACGCGGGCCCACGTGCTCGCGTGGGTGGGCTTGACCCAGGCGGCGAGGGTGATCGCCGGGCTTCCGGCGAGGACGTTGCGGGGCAGGTCGACGTACTGGTACGAGCCGCGGACGTACTCCACCGCCCGGCCGAAGCGGCCCGCCGCGGGCAGCACCACCGGGTCCCGGCGCAGTGCCTCGCGGACCTCGGCCAGGGCGCCCACCATGGTGCGGATCCGGTCCGCGTACACCTGGTCGCCGGTGCTCGCGAACGCCTGGGACAGCATGGTGAGGAAGTGGCCGGTGTAGTGGCCGCGGAGGTTGCCGTTGGCCTCCCCGTCCAGGCCCTCCCAGCCGCCGGGGGCGACCGCGCCGCCGGTCGGGAGGCCGGCGTTGGCGCGGAAGACCTGGAGCAGCCGGTTCGCGTCGTAGCCGCGGGCGTGGTCGAGCATCAGCTGCCGCTTGCCGGCGAAGAGGCCCGGTCCGAGGGTCACGTCCTTGAGGGCGAAGGGGCGCAGCTTCCAGGCGGCCGGTGCGGGGAGGGTGGTTGCGGGGGTCGTGGTGGTGGCGGTGGTGGCGGTGGTGGCGCCCCCGGCGGACGCGGTGGCCGGCGTGGAGGTGGCGGCGAGGCCGGGGGTGGCCGCGGCGAGGATCGCCGACTGGAGAAGGGCGCGGCGGGAGAGGGGCGGGGCCATGGGTGCTGCTCCTCTGATCGACTCGGCATGTTCGGTATGTCGAATGCTGTACGAGTAGTCGACCAGAAGGTAGAGGTGAGGTCTGAGTGCGTCAACGGGTCCCGACCGATTCGGCCGGGACCGGGGGGCGGTGGGTGTCCGGCCGGAGAGGTCAGGACGCCGGGGCGGTGCCGCGGAGCCAGTCGAGGGCGGCGCGCGCCGTGAACTCCCGCTGGCCGCCGCGGAAGACCAGGTCCGCCGTGGCGAACTCCGGGTCGCCGGCCTGGTCGGCGACGTACGGGACGGCGACGCAGCGCATGCTGGCCGCGTGCGCGGCCGCGGCACCCGGGGCGGCGTCCTCCACGACCACGCAGCCGGCCGGGGCCGCGCCGAGACGACGGGCCGCCTCCAGGAAGACGTCGGGGGCGGGCTTGCCGCGCCGCACCTCGTCGGCGGAGACGACCGTGCGCAGCAGGGCGTCCAGGCCGGTGGCGGCCAGGATCGCCGCGATGGCCTCGGGCGAGGAGCCGGACGCCACGGCCATCGGGACCTGCTCGGAGGCGAGCAGCTCCACGAACGTGCGCATCTCCGGGTAGACGGGCGTCGCCGCGCGGGCCAGCTCCAGGTAACGGCGGTTCTTGGCGGTGAACAGCTCCTCGGTGGGAGCGCTCAGACCGTACCGTCGCTTCCAGTCCGCGATGGTGTCCAGCGTGCTGATGCCGACGTACCGCTCGTGGTCCTGCCAGGTGTAGCCCGGTACGCCGTGCTCGGCGAGGATTTGCCGGCCCGCCTCGTAGTAGTTCGGCTCGCTGTCCACGAGCGTTCCGTCGAGATCGAAGATGACCGAGATTCCGCCGAGACTGTTCATGGGATCAGGATGCCAAGCGGGGATCGGCGGCCCGTCGGGCGGGAGCGGCGCGGTGCGCCCCGGCTCACGCGCGCCCCGGCTCACGTCCTCGTCGCCCGCCCGATCGACTCCACCAGCGGCAGCAGCCGGTGCGGCACGCGTTCGCGCAGGGCCACCTCCGTGCGGGTGCGGACGACACCGGGGAGGCTGATCAGCTTCTGGATGACGTCCTCCAGGTGGGCGTTGTCGCGCGCCACGACGCGGGTGAGCAGATCGCCGCCGCCCGTGATGGAGAACGCCTCCACGATCTCCGGCACGCCGGCCAGCGCGTCGCCCACGTCGTCGAGGTGGCCCTGGGTGACCTCGATGTGGACGAAGGCGAGCACCGGATGGCCGAGGGCGGCGGGGGAGAGGGTCGGGCCCGTGCCGGTGATCACGCCCTCCCGCTCCAGCCGGTCCAGCCGGGCCTGGAGGGTGCCGCGCGCGACCCCGAGGATGCGGGCGTACTCCCGCACGCTCGTGCGCGGCTGCTCCAGCAGCAGCCGCAGGATGCGGGTGTCCAGCTCGTCCACGGCCATGGTGCGCGGCCTCCTCCTCGATGATCTTGGCTGACTGTACCAATGGCCCAGCCCGCCCTCCGTCGGCTGAACCACTCGCCATGGTCCGATGGCCCGGTGCCGGCCGCATCCTCCGACTTCCGCATGAGCCAATGGCCCAGTCGAGGCGGGGCGACTTGAGCCACTGGTGGCAGGGATGCTGTCATGGTGAGGTCGATGGCGCTGCGGATCCCGCGGCGCCTTTTTCGTGCCGATCAGCTCAAGGGGGCGGTAAGCAGTGCTGAAGAGGGTGTTCGTGGCTCCGGATCCGGGGCGGACGCGGCTGCGTTTCGCGACCCGCGCGGTCCTCGGCGTCGGTCTCGCGGTCGTCGTCTGCGGGCTCGCCGGCCACTCCCTCGTCGGTGCCGTCATCGGTGGCCTCGCGGCACTGCTCGCCCTGTTCACCGTCACCGACGCCACCGTGCGCGGCCAGGCGGTCACCACCGCGCTGCTGCCGGTCGTCGGCCTGCCGGTGCTCGCCGTCGCGGCCGAGGTGCACGACCAGCGCGTGCTGCGCGACCTGTTCTTCCTCGCCGTGGTCGGCGCGGGCGTCTACGCCCGCCGCTGGGGCCCGCGCGGACACAGCCTCGGCGTGTTCGCCTTCATGACGTACTTCATCGCGCAGTTCCTCCAGGCCACCCCGCGCCACCTGCCCGAGCTGTACGCCGCCGTCCTGCTGTCCGTGCCGGCCGCGGCGGCCGTGCGGTTCGGCCTGTGGTGCTACGAGCGGCGCATGCCCCCCGTCCCCGCCGTCGCCCCGCCGGACGGCACCGGACTCGGCCGGATCACCACCCGCCAGGCGGTCCAGGCGACCGTCGGCGCGGCGTTCGCGCTGGTCGTGGGCCAGCTGGTGTCCGACGAGCGGTGGTACTGGGCCGTCGGCGCCACCTGGTGGATCTTCGTGAACACCACGTCGCGCGGCGAGACCCTGGTCCGCGGCTTCCGGCGCGTCCTCGGCACGGTGCTCGGCATCGGCCTCGGCCTGCTGGTCGCCGTCCCGCTGGAGGGCGCCGCCGTACCCTCCGCCGCCCTGATCGCCGTCTGCGTCTTCGGCATCTTCTACACGGCCGCGGTCTCGTACACCTGGATGATGCTCTGCGTCACCGTGCTGGCCGAGCTGCTGTACGGCCTCCTCGGCATGCTCGAACCCGCGCTGCTCGCGCTGCGTCTCGCCGAGACGGGCATCGGCGCGCTGGGTGCCGTCCTGGCGGTCCTCTTCGTCCTGCCCGTCACCACCCACCGGGTCACCGACGCCTGGATCCAGCGCGCCCTGCGCTCGGTGCACGCCTGCACCGCCGAGGCCGCCGCCCGGCTCGCCGGCGACCCGGCCGCCGACCCCGCCCCGCGCGTCGCCGAGCTGGAGCAGCAGCTCGCCCGGGTCCGGCTCGCGGTCGCCCCGCTGGTCCATCCGCTCAACCCGATGCGCGGCCGCAAGCGGCGCGCCCGCCGGGTGCTCGCCCTGCTCGACGACTGCGCCCGCGAGGTCCGCGGTCTGGTCGCCGTCGCCGCCGACCCGGAGGCCTCCCACGACGCCCGGCTGGCCACCGCCTGCTGGCGGGTGCAGGCCGCGGTCGAGGCGCTGACCGGCGGACCCGCGGAACGCGAGATCGCCGGCCTCGCCCCGCAGCCTCCGGCCGCCGAGCCGGCGCTCGCCCACCTGCACGGCCTGGAGCGCGCGCTCGCCGAACTGGCCACACCCCTGCGCACGCCGCCGAAGTCCCCGCTCGTCGAGGCGTAGGCGCGGACGCCGCCGCCCTGGCGTCCGAGGCGGCGGCGGACCCCGGCCGGTGAGAGGCAGGGACGGCCCTTCACGAGACCCGCACCCGTTTGGTCTAGACCTTCCCTGGTCCGCTGCTACCGTCACCGCACAGGCCCAGGACCGAGAGGGGACAGCGGTGACGGACGGCGGACAGTGGCGGCGGGCGTACATCGGATCGTTCACGGCGGCCGGCGGCCCCGGAGTGGTGACGGCCGCCGTCGACCCGGACAGCGGCGCGCTCACGCTGCTCAACGCCGTCGACGACCTCCCCGACCCCTCCTGCCTCGCCCTGGCACCCGACGGGCGCACGCTCTACGCGGTCAGCGAGACGGCCGACGGCGCGGTGGGCGCCTACCGCGTGGACGGCGCGCTCCCCGAACCCGCCGGGGCGCCGGTGCGCGTCGGCGGCGGACCCACCCACCTCAGCGTGCACGCCGGGCACGTCCTCACCGCCGACTACGGCACCGGCAGCGTCACCGTCGTGCCGCTGCGCGCCGACGGCACCCTCGCCGCCGCCGCGTCCGCGACGCTCCGGCACACCGGGTCGGGGCCCCGCACCCCCCGCCAGCGGGGCCCGCACGCCCACCAGGTACTGCCGGACCCGAGCGGACGATGGATCCTCGGCGTGGACCTCGGCACCGACTCCGTCCGCGTCTCCACCCTCGCCGAGGGCGCTCTGGCACCGCATCGGGAGACCGCCCTGCGGCCCGGCTCCGGACCGCGCCACCTGGCCTTCCACCCCGGCGGCACGCACGCCTACGTCGTCAACGAACTGAGCCCCACCGTCACCGTCTGCCACTGGGACGCCGGGGACGGGGTCCTGCGCCCGCTCGCCGAGACACCGGTGCTGCCCGGCGCCCCCGCCGGTGACGCCTACCCGTCGGGCATCGCCGTCTCGCCCGACGGCCGCTTCGTGTGGACCGCCACCCGCGGCGAGGACGTGCTGTCCGTGTTCGCCGTCGAGAAGGACACCCTGCGGCTGACCGGTACCGTGCCCTGCGGCGGCCACTGGCCCCGCGCGCTCACCGCGTCGGAAGGGCTCCTGTACGTCGCGAACGAGCGCTCCGGCGATGTGACCTGGTTCGCCGTCGACCCGGCGACGGGGTGGCCGCGGCGCGCGGGAGCGGTGCGGGTGACGGCGGCGTCGTGCGTGGTCCTCGGCTGAGCCGGGGCATGCGGGAAGGGCCCGCTCCGGCGTGCGGAGCGGGCCCTTCACGTGTCGTTCGTCGTACGGCGGTGCCGGGTCAGCGGACCGGCGCGCCCTGGGGCTGCTGCGGGGCGATGCCCAGGGCCGTCGTGTACTTGGCCAGGGCGAGCTTGCCGATCGCCGGGTACGGGCCCAGCGCCTCGGAGGCGGGGCAGTCGGCCTCGGCGGCGGCCGCCTCGACCAGCGAGGTGTCGATCTCCGGGCCGATCAGGTACGGCGCGAGCGCCAGCTGCTGGGAGCCGGAGGAGCGCAGCTGCTCGGCGACGGAGGCGATCGAGCCCTCCTGGTCGAGCGCCGCGGCCATCACCGGCACGGCCAGGCGCGCGGCGAGCAGCATGCCGGTGATCCCGGCCGCCTGCACGGCCTCCTCGCCGCCGACGGCCGCCAGGATGATGCCGTCCGCGGCGGTCGCCACGGTGAACAGCCGGGCCCGGTCGGCGCGGGCCAGACCGGCCTCCGAGAGCCGCACGTGCAGCGCCTCGGCGAGCAGCGGGTGCGGGCCCAGCACATCGGTCAGCTCGGCCGCGACCCGGCTGTCCATGACGGCCTGGCGGACCTGGCGCAGCAGCGCGGCGTCCGGGCCGGCCAGCAGGGGAACGACGACGGCGACGGGGCCCTCGGGCTCCTTGGCGTCCGTGCCCGCGGCCAGGGCCTGCTCGTAACGGGCGGTGCGCTCGTCGGCGGCGTGCGCGAGCACGGCCTGGAGCGTGGGGAACTCGGTGTCGTCCCCGTCGACGTACCCGATTCGGGCGTCGAGGCCGGGCAGCTCGGAGCGGGCGATGCTCACGATCTCCTCGGCGAGACCGCGCGTGGCGGCGCTGGGCGCGCCGGGCACCGCGAGGACGAGCGCGGGCGCGCCCTCGGGAGCCGCCAGGGGCTCGGGTCGGCGGTGCCGCCCGGGCTGGCGGGGGCGCGGCATTCGTACTGGCAGGCCGGACGCGGGCCCAGTGGAGGAGCTCATGGTGCCGCATGTTAGTGGCTTCCGTGGCTCCCCTGTTCGGGGAGGGTGCAGGTGAGCGGTATCCGTCCGGTTTTGTCTGATGAGTTACGGCGGCATCGGAACTGATCAGCGGGTTTTCGTCCGGGCGGGACGTGCGACGCCGCCCGGAGTGGCCGGAATGCGGCGGCCGGATCATTCCTCCGCAGGGGCCGCGCAGAACAGTCTCGCGTCCCCCGGAAGGGTGAGGGTGCCGGTCGCGAGAGCGGTGGCGATCCGCACCGCGCCGTGCAGCGGATCGCCCGCCGCGGGCACGCACCGGGCGTGCGGCAGGCGCTCCGCCAGTTCCTCCCGCACGGGCGCGAGCAGCGGCTCGCCCATCCTGAACAGGCCCCCGGTCAGGCTCACTTCCGGCGTGCCCTCGGCGGGGCAGACGGCGGCCGCCGCGTCGGCCATGTGCCGGGCCGCCGCGCGGAGGATGTCCGCGGCGACCGGGTCGTCGGCGGCGCAGGCCGCCACCCGCGGCGCGAACGAGGCGAGGACGGCCGGGCGGTCGCTACGGGGGTACAGCGCGCCGGGGAGGTCCGGCAGCGGGCCGAACTGCTCCTCGGCGCTGGCCAGCAGCCGGGTGGAGCCGCCCGCCCGTCCGTCGTACGCCCGCAGCGCGGCCTCCAGACCGGCGCGCCCGATCCACGCTCCGCCGCCGCAGTCGCCGAGCAGATGGCCCCAGCCGTCCGCCCGCCGCCAGCCGGTCAGGTCCGTGCCGATTGCGATCAGACCGGTGCCCGCGGCGATCACGGCGCCGGGCCGGACACCGAGCGCGCCGACGTACGCCGTGACGGCGTCCGCGGCGAGCGCGACCCGCCGGATGCCGAACTCCCGCCGCAGGGCGCCCGGCAGTTCGGCGCGCAGCGCGTCACCGAGCGTGCCGAACCCGGCGGCGCCGACCACGGCACAATCCGGCTCCGCCACTCCCGTCCCGGAGGCCAGGTCCCGCACCATCGGCACCAGTTGCTCCATCAGGTGTCCGGCGTCGATCCCGCCCGGTCCCGTCCGCACCGGCACCCGGGACTCCCGCTGCCCGAGCGGGCCGCCGTCCACCGTGCCCACGACCACCCGCAGGCCGGAGCCGCCCGAGTCCACGGCGAGGAACCCGGTGGAGGTCACGGCAGGCGCCAGTCCACCGGTTGGCCGCCCTGACGGATCAGCAGGTCGTTGGCGCGGCTGAAGGGCCGGGAGCCGAAGAAGCCGCGGTCCGCCGACATGGGGGAGGGGTGGGCGGACTCGATGGAGGGCAGGTCGCCGAGGAGCGGGCGGAGGTTGCGGGCGTCGCGGCCCCAGAGGATGGACACCAGGGGCTTGCCCCGGGCGGCCAGCGCGCGGATGGCCTGCTCGGTGACCTCCTCCCAGCCCTTGCCGCGGTGCGCCGCCGGTTTGCGCGGTGCGGTGGTGAGCGCCCTGTTGAGCAGGAGCACGCCCTGCCGCGTCCAGGGCGTCAGGTCGCCGTTCGAGGGCTGCGGCAGGCCCAGGTCGGCCTGCAGCTCGCGGAAGATGTTGATCAGACTGCCGGGCAGTGGCCGCACGTCCGGGGCGACGGAGAACGACAGGCCCACCGCGTGCCCCGGGGTCGGGTAAGGGTCCTGTCCGACGATCAGGACCCTCACCTCGTCGAAGGGCTGCTGGAAGGCGCGCAGGACGTTCTGTCCGGCCGGGAGGTAGGTGCGTCCCGCGGCGATCTCCGCGCGCAGGAAGTCACCCATCTCGGCGATCTTCCCGGCGACGGGTTCGAGGGCCTTCGCCCAGCCCGGTTCGACGATTTCATGCAACGGTCGTGGTGCCACGGGCGTCACCCTACTGCCGTACGCCACACGGCGATCAACCGGTGGCCGACGCCCGGCGCCATGGACCGCAGCCCGCGGCACCCCCGGGACGGTCCGCCCCGCCTCATCCGACCACCGCGGCCCGCACGCACAGCACGTCCGGCAGGTGCGCGGCCAACTGCCGCCAGCTGTCGCCGTCGTCGGCCGACGCGTACACCTCGCCGTTGCGGTTGCCGAAGTAGACGCCCGCCGGGTCGGCGTCGTCCGTGCACATCGCGTCGCGCAGCACCGTGCCGTAGTGGTCACCCTGCGGCAGACCCGCCGTCAGCGGCTCCCAGGTCTTGCCCGCGTCGGCCGTGCGGAACACCCGGCAGCGGCGGCCGGCGGGCACGCGGTCGGAGTCCGCGGCGATCGGGAAGACGTACGCCGTGTCCCCGCGGCGCGGATGGGTCGCGACGGCGAAGCCGAACGTGGACGGCAGACCCTCGCCGATGTCGGTCCAGTGCGCGCCCGCGTCGTCGCTTCTGTACACCCCCCAGTGGTTCTGGAGATACAGCCGGTCCGGGGTGACCGCGTCCCGCGCGATCTTGTGCACGCACTGGCCGAACTCCGGGTCCGGATCGGGCAGGAACACCGCGGAGACACCGGAGTTGGACGGGGCCCAGCTCGCGCCGCCGTCGCCGGTGCGGAACACGCCGGCCGCCGACACGGCCACCGTCACCGACCGCGGGTCGCGGTGGTCGGTGAGGACGGTGTGCAGGCCCTCCCCGCCGCCGCCCGGCATCCACCGCGAGCGCGTCGGGTGCTCCCACAGGGGACGGACGAGGGCGAAGCTCTCGCCGCGGTCCTCCGAGCGGTACAGCGCGGCCGGTTCCGTGCCCGCGTACACCACGTCCGGCTCCGCCGCCGCCGGGTGCAGCTGCCACACCCGCTCCAGCGAAGCCTTTGTGTCCTGCGGGAACTTCACGGCCGGCCGGGCGGGCTCGGTCCAGGTGCGGCCGAGGTCGTCGGAGTGGAAGACGGACGGACCCCAGTGCGCGCTGTCCCCGCCGGCCAGCAGGCGCGGGGCGGAGCCGCGGGTGTCGATGGCGACCGAGTACACGGCCTGCGCGTTGAAGTAGGGGCTCTCGTCGAACTCCCACGCGCCACCACCCCGCCGGCGCCCGATGAACAGGCCCTTGCGCGTGCCCACGGCCAGCAGTACCTCGGTCATGCCGATCACCTCCGCGACGTCTTTGTCCCAGACACCGGCCAGTCTGCACCCCACCACTGACAGTCACCCCTCGGAACGCCGTCGCCGCAGGTCACGGCGGTGTCTCCGGACCGGGTCGGGCACTATTGGGCTGGGCTTGGCTCAGTCGGCCGGGCCGGGCGGCTACCGGGCCGCCACCTCGCGGCACACCCGCAGCAGCTCCTCGTCGCCGGGCACGTCATGGCTGCCGTAGCCGCCCGTCCGCGCCGTGTACCGGTGGCGCGTGGCCAGTTCCGTCACCGCCAGGTCCCGCAGCGGCGCGGCGGCGGCGCCGTCCGGCGCGGCGAGACAGTCGGCGGTCGGCGGGCGAGTGTGCGGGTTCTCTTCCCAGGCGGCGCGCAGGACGGGTGCGACGGGGATGACGTCCCCGGTGATCCGGGCGAGCGCGCACACGGGCGGCCGTGCGCTCCCCGAACCCCCCGAAGTCCGTCAGGCCCCGCAGCGCGGACACCGAGGGAGGCGCTCGGCCCCAGCCGCCCCAGGGCCTCGGCCGCCGCGCGGCCGCCCCGCTCCAGCTCGCGCAGCAGCCCCGGCAGCACCTCTCCGGCTCCCGCTCCACCTCCCGGCACGCCTCGGCGGTGGCCACCGCGTCCTCGTCGAGGTCCAGCAGCCGCCGGATCAGCGGGGCGGCCTCACGGACGGCCGGTCCGAACGCGCCGAGGGGCCGCACCGCGTGCGGGACGAGCGTGCCGGCGGCCGGGTACGAGCCGTCGTGCGGTCGCCTCAGCCGCCGCGACACCACGGGCACTTCGTCCGCGCCGGCCGGTGCGCGCAGCGCTGTGAGCGGCCACGCGATGCGGCTCACCGGCTCCGGCACGTCGAGCGGGGACTCGGCGAGCCGGCGCCGCAGCACCGGCGCGAGCGGGGCGCCGGCCGGACCCAGGGGGACGACGGCCGACGGGGTGCCGTACGCACACCGGCCCCGGCGAGCAGCGGAACGGCCCGCGCATCCCCTGTCCTGGCCGCCGACCCTGAGCGGATCGCCCAGGGTCGGCGGCCCGTGCTCCCAGCGCTGTACGCACAGCTCGGGGCGCGAGGACACCAGCGCGGCGAGCGCGTCCGCGGCCGGGACGGCCAGGCCGAACAGCTCCTCCAGCCGGCCACCGCCGCGTCGCGCAACCGGTCGTCGCCCCGGCCAGTCGCTCCCCGATGAGCGCCGCCGGGCGGGAGTAGTCGGCCGGCCGGAAGCGGAACAGACCCAGGGACATCCACACCGCGTTGCACCGGTCGACCGCGTCCGGGCTGGTCGACTGCCCGGCGAGCAGGACGATCCGGTCCTCCGCGCGGCCGTGGCGCGCACTGTGCAGGGTGCGCAGCGGTCAGCAGCCCTCAGGAAGCGCCCGGTCGAGGATCGCGTCGACATCGGCCGACGCGATCCTCGACCGGGTCGCCGACGCCCCCGGACCGGCCGGCCGGCTCACCGCCTTCGCCGCCGTCGTACGGCATCTGGTGGCCGACCCCGTGCTGCCCGGCCCGCTGCTCCCCGACGACTGGCCGGGCGCCGAACTGCGCGCCGCCTACGCGGACTACCGGCGGGAGCTGGCGGAGCAGGTGCACGCGCGCGTGGAGCCCCGCTGACCGGACGGTACCCGCCCCGGACCGCGTGACGGCCGTACGAGGCGTCGTGCGGGGACGCCTCGTACGGCCGGGTCATCGCGGGATCACCGTGAGGTGACCGTGGACGTCACACCTAGCGGTAGACGATGTCCGAGGCGGAGTACAGGCAGTTGGTGCTGTCGGGGCCGACGCCCACCGCCGTGTTGTTGTTGTACTTCTGGCACGGGACGACCTTGCGGCTCGCGTCGTTCAGGATCGTGATGTTCCGCAGCGTCGCCACGTCGTTGCGGTTGACGTTGATGCCGACGAGCCGCGCGGTGCTGCCCGTCCCGGTCACCTCGATGGTGTTGAGGTTGACCTTGCGGGTGTACTGCGTGGAGCAGTCGCCGCAGGACCGGTAGAGCGTCTTGAACTCCTGCACGGCGAAGTTGGAGATGTTCACCGTGCCGCCGCCGTTGTGCTGGAAGACCTTGTCGGCCGCCTTCTTCGCGCCGCCGCCGATGACGTGGTACGTCGCGCCGGTGCCGCCGCGGAAGGTGGCGGCGTCCTCGCCGACGTCCTCCCACCACACGTTCTGCAGCGTGCAGCTGCCCATACAGTGGATGCCGTCGGCGCCGGGGGCGCCGATGATGACGTTCTTCAGCGTGACCCCGTCGGCCAGCTTCAGGATCGGCTGCTGGTCCTCCGACTGGTCGCCTCCGCCCAGGGCGCCGCTGCCGTACAGGCGCTGCATCCCGTAGTCCTTCGAGGCGTTCAGGGTGATGGTGGCGCTCACCGCCTGGCTGCTGGTGGGGGTGGGCCAAGTGGCGGCGCTCGCCGACGGAGTCCCGGTAGTCATGATCATGCCAACCGAGACGCCGAGGGTGGCCAGCGCGCCGGTCAGCGCGCGCCGACGGCGGGTGCGCGGGGGTGTCACAGATGCCATGTCCCGATTCCTTCTGTGGGGGGCGGAATGGTCGTAGCCCGTTCGCCTACATGAACGATGGCTGCCCATGTAAACGCAATGCGTGGTTCCACGTGACTTTTTCGGCTCCTTCAGGCGCCGATCGGTCACGCTCTTGAACGGACCGTAAAGGGCAAGCGCTTTCTGGTCAACGCCTCGCGCAGAACATATTCCGCCACTCCCGCTCGGGGTGAACTCCCGTGCGGCGGCGTCCGTGTTGACGGTGTGGGAGCGCTTCCACCCACTTACCGTTCACGATCACCCGAGCCGCGATCACGAAGGGACGACCACGTGTCCGCCACCCCCGGCAACACCGCGAGGAGACCCCTGCCCCCGGTACTCGTCGCGCTCTGCGCGCTGGTGCCGCTGCTGGCCGCGCTGCTGTTCGCCGCGCCCCCGGCCGCCGCCCGCGAGGGAGCCGCGCGCGAGCATGCCGCGCCGACCGCCACCCTGACCGAGGTCACCGGCTTCGGCGCGAACCCCAGCAACCTGCAGATGTACCTGTACGTCCCCGAGAGCGTCACCCCGAACCCGGCGGTCCTCGTGGCCGTCCACTACTGCACCGGCTCGGGGCCGGCCATGTACAGCGGCACCGAGTACGCCTCGCTCGCCGACCGCTACGGCTTCATCGTCGTCTACCCGTCGGTCACCCGGTCCAGCAAGTGCTTCGACGTCTCCTCGCCGCAGGCCCTGCGCCGCGGCGGCGGCAGCGACCCGGTCGGCATCAAGTCGATGGTCGACTGGGTGCTCGCCACCTACGACGCCGACCCGAAGCGGGTCTTCGCCACCGGCATCTCCTCCGGCGCGATGATGACCAACGTCCTGCTGGGCGTGTACCCCGACGTGTTCGCCGCCGGCGCCGCCTTCGCCGGGGTCCCCTTCGGCTGCTTCGCCACCACCGACGGCTCCGAGTGGAACAGCGCCTGCGCGAACGGCACGGTGACACGCACCCCGCAGCAGTGGGGCGACCTGGTCCGCGGCGCCTACCCCGGCTACACCGGCCCGCGCCCCCGGATGCAGCTGTGGCACGGCACCGAGGACGACGTGCTCCGCTACCCGAACTTCGGCGAGGAGATCAAGCAGTGGACGAACGTCCTGGGTGTGAGCCAGACGCCGGCGTCCACCGACACCCCCGCCACCGGCTGGACCCGCACCCGCTACGGCGCCGCCGGTGACCGGGCCCCCGTGGAGGCGATCAGCCTCCAGGGCGTCGGCCACAACCTCTACGCCTACGGCACCATGGGCGCCCGCGTGCTCACCTTCTTCGGCCTCGACGGCCAGGGCCCCGCGCCGCAGCCCCAGCCGTCCGGCTGCAAGGTGAAGGCGACCACCAGCGCCTGGAACACCGGTCTCACCGCCTCCGTGACGATCACCAACACCGGCAGCACGGCGATCAACGGCTGGAAGCTGGGCTTCACCCTGCCGGGCGGCCAGACCATCACGGGAGGCTGGGGCGCCACGTACGCACCGGCCTCCGGCGCGGTGACCGCGACGAACGCCGCGTACAACGCCACTCTTGCGCCCGGCGCGAGCGTGAGCATCGGCTACCAGGCGAGCCACACCGGCAACAGCGCGTCCCCGGGCGCCTTCACGCTCAACGGGACGGCCTGCGCGACCGGCTGAGTGCGGCCGGCGCAAGCCGCGCGGTGGCCGGGGGCAGCGTCCCCCGGCCACTCGTGTTTCCCCCGCCTCCCGCGGGTGACGAGGTGGTTTTCTGGGAACTCGGGCCCGTGCACAGAGGCCATCTGCAGGGAGGCGGGGAGCGTCATGACACGGCTGAAGCCGTCGTCCGTCATCACGCGGCCGGTGCGGTTCACCGGTTCCGCGTTGCGCCGGATGCCCGGCATGGACAAGGTGAGCAAGGCGGCCGAGGGCACCCTGGACGCGGTCGGGATCGTGTCCCCGCGCGGGCGCCGGATCGCGGTCTACACGGGAGCCGGGGTGCTCGGCGCCGCGGGCGTCGTGGAATGGCCCGTGGCGATCGCGGGCGCGGCCGTGGCCTGGCTGACGCAGCCCAGGCCCGGCCAGGAGCGGGAACGGGAACAGGGCCCCGATGACGCCTCCCGGGCGACGTCGCCCGGAGGCGGCGCGGCGTCCGAAGGCGACGCGGCGTCCATGTCCATGGGGCCGGGCCGGAGCGACGCGTCCTCCGGCGATCCCGCCACGGAATCCGGCATGTCCGCCGCGGCGTCCCGCATGCCCGCAGCGGCGTCCGGTGCTCGTACGACGGCCTCCCCGGGCCGTACGACGGTCTCCGGGACGCGGACCAGGACGGTGCACGGGACCGGCACGACGACCATCAAGGCGGCGACCGCCCACCGGCGCACGGCGGCCCGGCGGCACACCGGGACCTCCGGCTGAGCCCCACCACCGGCAAGTCGAACCCCGGTAATGGGCGTGAGGAGTTATCAACGGGCCGCAATCGGCATAAAGTCGTAAAAGACCGCAAAACGAGTAGAGACCCGCAAGAGCCGAGAACCGAGAACAGTCGAACGCGAACCGAGGATGTGCGATGGGGTTGCTGACGGGGCCGGTGTCGGCTGTCTCCGGAGCCCTGCTGGCGGGGCCCCGGCTGCTGACGCGCGGAACCGCGCCCGCCGTCGGTCTGGCCGCCGCGGCGGCGGCCGGAACGGCGCGCGCGGGAGTGCGCGGCGCGGACTCCGCCGTGCGGGTCGCGCGGGTGGCGCGGACCGCGGCACTGCCCGGACAGAGGCGTGACTGGCGCTCCGGACGGCGCGCCCACCTCGCGCTGCGGGCCGTCACGACGGACGGGAAGCGCGAGGCCGGCGAGGCGGCCCACGCCGCCCGGCGGGTCGCGGCCGCCCTGATGGAGCGGCCCGACGTCGCCTACGCGTACTGGGACGGCGGCCTGTCCCGCCTCGTCGTGGCCGCGACCGAGGCCGCCGTCGCCGACTCGGTGCTCGAGAAGGCGAGCGAACTCGCCGAACGGCACGGACTCGCCCCCGACGACGAGTCCGTGGAGGAGTTCGCCCACCCCGGCGACCCGATCGGGGTGCGCACCGCGGTGGCCGCGCTGGGCGTGGACGCGCTCGGCATCGGCGCCGCGCTCGCCGCCTCCGCGCTGCGCCTGCCGCCCTCGCCCAAGTTCGTCTCGGCGGGCAACACCCTGCTGCGTGAGCACCCCCGGTTCCGCTCCTGGCTGCGCGGACGGCTGGGCGACTCCCGCGCCGACCTCGTGCTGGCCGCCGTCAACGCGGCCGTCCACGGCGCCGGCCAGAACCCCGTCGCCCTGGTGCTCGACGGCTCGCTGCGCACCTGCGGACTGGCCGAGACACTGGCCCGCGCGGCCGCCTTCGACGCCGTCCACGACCGGCTGTGCGTACCCCACCGCACCGGCGTGGCCATGGACCGGTTCCCCCGTCCGCCGCTGCGCCGGACCCCGGCCCAGGAGTACGCCGTACACGCCGAGTCCGGCAGCCTGGTGGGCGCCCTCGCGACCCTGCTGGTCAAACACTCCGCGTCCGAGGCCGCCGAGGCGGTGCTCGCCGGTTCCCCCAAGGCCGCCCGCTACGGCCCCGCCGCCTTCCACGCCGCCCTCAGCTGCGCCCTCGCCCGCACCGGCGTCCTGGTCCGCGACCAGCAGCGGCTGCGCCGCCTGGAGACGGCCGGGACGATTTTCCTGCACCCCAGCGCGCTGCGCACTGCCGACGGCGAGGCCGACCCGTGGGCCGAGCCCGTCCTCGACGCGGCCCGCCGCGCGAAACTGCGCGTCGTCGTCGGTGACGACCCCGCCCTCACCGACTTCGTCGGCCTCGCCGACCACATCGTGCCCGCCGGGCGGCCGCCCGCCGAGTCGGTGGAGCGGCTGCGCCAGGACGACGGCTGTGTGATCACCGTGGCCCGGCCCGCCTCCGCCGACGACACCGAGGTCCTGGAGGCCTTGTTCGCCGGTGACCTGGCCGTCGGGCTCGCCGACCGCGACGCGGCCGTCGCGTGGGGCGCCGACGTCCTCACCCCGGACGGGCTGTCCGACGTGTGGCGGCTGCTCGTCGCCGTGCCCGCCGCCCGCGGGGTCGGGCGCCGGTCGCAGATCCTCGCCCGGTCGGGCGCCGCCCTGTCCGGGCTGCTCGTGGCCGTCGGCGAGGCCCGGCGGCAGACCAACCCGTGGCTGCCCGGACTGCGTCACGTCCCTGTCGACGCGGCCGCCGCCACGGCCCTGCTCGGCGGGGTGCGCGCGGGCCTCGCTGTGGCGCTGACCCGCTCCCCGCACCCCCAGCCCCGGGTGGCCTGGCACGCCCTGGACTCCCGCTCCGTGCGGGCCCGGCTGGCCGACCGGCTGGAGGTTGAGGAGAGCGTTCTGGAGCAGACCGTGGACCGGGTGCGCGCGACGGTCACCACCGTCGGCCGCAAGCCGGCCATGGCCCCGGCGCGCTGGACGTTCCAGCTCGCCCGCGCCGTGCGCAACGAGCTGGACGACCCGCTCACTCCGGTGCTCGCGGTCGGGTCGGCGGCGTCGGCGATCCTCGGCTCCGTCGCGGACGCCTTGCTCGTCGTCGGCGCGCTCGACCTCAACGCCCTGGTCGGCGGCCTGCAGCGGCTGCGGGCCGAGCGGGCGCTGTCCGGACTGGTCGCCGAACAGAAGCAGAAGGCGCGGATCAGCGACGACGGCTGGGCCGGTCCCCCCGGACGGCGGCGTGACCGGCGGCGGCCGGGCCCGCGCACCGTCGACGCCTCCCGCCTGGTGCCCGGCGACGTGATCGAGCTGAACGCCGACGACGTCGTGCCCGCCGACGCCCGCCTGCTGTGGGAGGACGGCCTGGAGGTCGACGAGTCCGCGCTGACCGGCGAGTCGCTGCCGGTCGACAAGCAGGTGGAACCCACCCCCAGCGCTGCCGTCGCCGACCGCCGCTGCATGGTCTTCGAGGGCACCACCGTGGTGGCCGGACACGCGCGGGCCGTCGTCGTGGAGACCGGCGAGCGCACCGAGGCCGCCCGCGCCGTCCACCTCGCCGCGCGCACCCCCGCGGCCGGCGGCGTGCAGGCCCGGCTGCAGGAACTCACCAGCCAGGCGCTGCCGTGGACGATGGCGGGCGGCGCCGCCGTGACCGGGCTGTCGCTGCTGCGCGGCACCCCCATCCGCGAGGCGGTCAGCGGCGGCGTGGCCGTCGCGGTGGCCGCCGTCCCCGAGGGCCTGCCCCTGGTGGCGACGGTGGGCCAGCTCGCTGCGGCCCGGCGGCTGAGCCGGCGCGGCGTCCTGGTGCGCGCCCCGCGCACCCTGGAGGCGCTGGGCCGGATGGACACCATCTGCTTCGACAAGACCGGCACGCTCACGGAGAACAAGCTGCGCCTGGTCCGGGTCGCCGAGGCCGACGGCACGGTCCGCGGACTCGGCGAGGCGCGCGACTCCGAGGTGCTGCGGATCGCCGTACGGGCCTGCCCGCAGCCCAACGGCGGCGAGAAGGTCGTGCACGCCACCGACGAGGCCGTGCTGGACGCGGCCGGCCGCGACCCCGAGTGGACGCAGACCGAGGCCCGGCCCTTCGAGGCGGGGCGCGGCTACGCGGGCGCGGTGGGGTACGCCGCGGACGGTGTGCGGGTCTTCGAGGTCAAGGGCGCTCCGGAGACCGTGCTGCCGGCCTGCCGTGGTCTGCCCGAGCACGCCGAGGAGACCGCGCACGCGCTGGCCCGTGACGGGCTGCGGGTGCTGGCGGTCGCCCGGCGCCGGCTGGCCGACGGCGAGAACGACGCCGAGGTCTGCGACGAGCCGCCGCACGACCTGGAGTTCGCCGGGCTGCTCGCCCTCGCCGACGTGGCCCGCGAGACGTCCGACGCCCTGGTGCGCGGGCTGCGCGCGGCGGGCGTACGGCCGGTGATGCTGACCGGCGACCACCCGCAGACCGCGCGGGCGATCGCCCTCGACCTGGGCTGGCCCGAGGACACCGCCGTCGTCACCGGCGACGACCTGGCCGCCGCGGACCGCGGCGAACGCTCCCGCATGCTGCGCGACGCGGACGTCGTGGCGCGCGTCGCGCCCGAGCAGAAACTCCAGGTCGTCGAGGCGCTGCGGGACGCCGGCCGGGTGGTCGGCATGGTCGGCGACGGCGCCAACGACGCCGCCGCGATCCGCGCCGCCGACATCGGCGTCGGGATCAGCGCCCGCGGCTCGGCGGCCGCCCGCAACGCCGCCGACCTGGTGCTCACCGACGACGACATGACCGTCCTGGTGGAGGCGGTCGGCGAGGGCCGCGCCCTGTGGCACAGCGTCGCCGACTCCGTCGCCATCCTGATCGGCGGCAACGCGGGCGAGATCGGCTTCGGCATCCTCGGCACGCTGCTCGCGGGCGCGGCACCGCTGTCGACCCGGCAGATGCTGCTGGTGAACCTGTTCACCGACCTGTTCCCGGCGATGGCCGTCGCGGTCACCCCGAAGCAGGACCCGGCCGAGACCGGCGCGGGCGGGCCGCTGGGCACCTCGCTGCTGGGCGAGCCGCTGATGCGGCAGATCCGGCACCGGGCGCTGACCACCTGCCTGGGCGCGGTCGCCGCCTGGCTGTTCGGCCGGTTCACCCCGGGCACGGCCCGCCGTACGACGACGATGGCGCTGTGCGCGGTGGTCGGCACCCAGCTCGCGCAGACCCTGCTCGACCGGCGCGACAGCCCGCTGGTCCAGGTCACCGCGCTGGGCTCCGCCGCCGCCCTGGTCGCGCTCGTCCAGACCCCGGTCGCCAGCCGGCTGGTCGGCTGCACCCCGCTCGGCCCGCTCGCCTGGGCGGGCGTCGCGGCGGCCATCGCCCTCGCGGTGGCCGGGCAGCGGGTCCTGCCGGAACTGGAGGGGACGGTGCGGCGGCTGGCCCGCACGGCCGGCGTGGGCACCACCGGCACGCCGGGGAGCGAGGTAAAGACCGAACGGGCCGGCAAGGCGCAGCAGTCCGCGCAGGCCGGCGAGGCCGGACAGGTCGACGGCGGCGCGTCGCCGAAGCAGGCCGCGATCGAGGGCCGGGTCGTCACACCCTCCGGTGACTGAGGCGCGTACCCGCCGGCCTCACCGGGCGGGCGGGTGCGGCGCAGTCACCGGCAGCACCGGGACGCGGACGGCTCAGACGGACCGGTGGTACTGGTCCGGCACCCGCACCTGGCCGCCCAGCTCGCGGGCCGCGTGCCGCGCCCACGACGGGTTGCGCAGCAGCTCACGGCCGAGGAGGACGGCGTCCGCCTCCCCGTTGGCGAGGATCTTCTCCGCCTGCCCGGCCTCGGTGATCAGGCCCACGGCGGCGACCGGCAGCGAGGTCTCGGCCTTCACCCGGGCGGCGAGGGGCACCTGGTAGCCGGGGCCGGTGGGGATGCGGACGGCGGGGGCGTTGCCGCCGGTCGAGACGTCGAGCAGGTCGATGCCGTGCGCCTGCAGGTCGCGGGCGAGGCGGACGGTGTCGTCGGCGGTCCAGCCGCCCTCGTCCAGCCAGTCGGTCGCCGAGACGCGGAAGAACAGCGGCTTGTCGTCCGGCCAGACCTCCCGCACGGCGTCGGCCACCTCCAGGGCGAACCGGGCGCGGTTCTCGTACGAGCCGCCGTAGGCGTCGGTGCGGTGGTTGGAGTACGGGGACAGGAACTCGTGGATCAGATAGCCGTGGGCGCCGTGGATCTCGGCGATCTCGAATCCGGCGGCGAGCGCCCGGCGGGCCGCGTCGGCGAACTGGCCCACGATCTGGCGGATCTCCTCGACCGTCAGCTCCGTCGGCACCGGGTGCCGCTCGTCGAACGCGACGGGGCTCGGCGCGAGCGGCTGCCAGCCGTACGCGTCCGGACCGAGCGGCGCCCCGCCCTTCCACGGCTGGTCGGTCGACGCCTTGCGGCCCGCGTGGGCCAGCTGGATCGCGGGGACGGTGCCCTGGCCGGCCAGGAAGCGGGTGATCCGGCGGAAGGCCTCGACCTGGGTGTCGTTCCACAGGCCCAGGTCGTACGGCGAGATCCGCCCCTCGGGGCTGACCGCGGTGGCCTCGATGATGATCAGCCCGGTGCCGCCGGTCGCGCGGGCCGCGTAGTGCGCGAAGTGCCAGTCGTGCGGCACACCGGCCTCGGGTCCCTCGGGAGCCGCGGAGTACTGGCACATCGGCGCCATCCACACGCGGTTCGGGATCGTCAGGTCGCGCAGGGAGTAAGGCTCGAACAGCGCGGTCACGGCGGGCTCCATTCGTCACGGACCGAAGGTTCGTTTCGTACGATAGCTTTCGTAGTACGGCAGATGTCAAACTACGATGCCCCTCGTACAATGGAGCTCCCTGAGGAAGTGGAGCCGCCGTGACCACCGCCAGTGCCAGTCGCACCCTGCCCCACCCGGCGCGCGACGAGATCCGGCTGGAGCAGGTGCTGCACGCGCTGTCCGACCCGATGCGGCTGCGGATCGTGCGCGAACTCGCCGCCGACGGCGACGAGCTGTCCTGTTCACACTTCGTGCTGCCGGTCACCAAGTCCACCACCACGCACCACTTCCGGGTGCTGCGCGAGAGCGGGGTCATCCGGCAGACCTACCGGGGCACCGCCAAGATGAACGGCCTGCGCCGCGACGACCTGGACGATCTCTTCCCGGGACTGCTCGACGCCCTCCTGGACGCCGCCACCCGCCAGTCCGCCCGGCTCGGCGAGACCGCCACCGGGTGAACCACCCGCGCGGGGGCCGCCCTCGCCCGGACACCGGCCGCGCGAGGGGCGTTCGGTTCCCTTCGCACCTAGAGGCGGTCGCCGCGCGCCGCGGTCAACAGTGCGTCCCAGTCGGGCAGTTTCACCACGCTCCGCCCCAGCTGCGCCCCCAGCGCCGCTTCCGCCCGTTCGATGGCCTGCCAGCCCTCCCACTCGACCGGCTCCACACCCTCGGCGCGCAAGACCGCCAGCGGGTCCTCGGGGAGGGGCCGGCCGGCCAGCACGGGGGCGTCCTCCAGCAGTGAGGTCACCGTCTCCTTCGCGCACGGCCGGTTGGTGCCGATCACGCCCGTCGGACCCCGCTTGATCCAGCCGGCCACGTACTCACCCGGCGACACCACCCCACCGCGCAGCACCCGCCCCGCCCGGTGCGGCACCGTGCCGCTGCCGGAGTCGAACGGCAGCCCCTCCAGCGGCACCCCGCGATAGCCGACCGACCGCAGCACCAGCTGTGCCTCGAGCACGTGGAACTCGCCGGTGCCCGCCACCCCGCCGCGCCCGTCCGGCACCGTCCGCTCGAACCGCACCGCGCCCACCCGTCCCGCCTCGGCGAGCAGTTCGACGGGCCGCAGGAAGAACCGCAGTCGGATGCGGCGCGGGGCGCCGCGCGGGCCGCGCTCCGCCCAGCCCCGCAGCACCTCCACGTTGCGGCGCTGCGGCGCCGGCAGCGCGGACGGGTCGGCCCAGGCCGGATCCAGCGCCGGTTCCACCGGGTCGACGGTCACCTCGGCCTCCGGCAGCGCGCCCAGCTCGCGCAGCTCCTTGGTGGTGAAACGCGCCTGGGACGGTCCGCGCCGCCCCACCATCTGGATCTCGGTCACCCGGCTCGCGGCCAGGGCGCGCAGCGCCGCGTCCGGCATGTCGGTGGGGCTCAGCTCGGCCGCGCCGCGCGCCAGGATCCGGGTGACGTCCACCGCGACGTTCCCGACCCCGATGACCACGGCCGACCGGACGCCCCGGAGGAACCCGTCGTCGACGGCGTCCGGGTGGGCGCTGTACCAGGACACGAACCGCGTCGCCGACCAGCTGCCCGGCAGGTCCTCGCCGGGGATCCCCAGCCGCCGGTCGGTGGCGGCGCCCACGCAGTACACCACCGCGTGGTAGAGCTCCCGCAGCCGGGCCGCCGGCACCCCGCCGGCGCCGACCTGGACACCGCCGAGGAACCGCACCCGGTCGTGCTCCAACACCGCGCGCAGATTGTTCTGCAACGACTTGATCTTCTCGTGGTCGGGCGCCACGCCGTAGCGCACGAGACCGTACGGGCACGGCAGCCGGTCGAGTACGTCGACCCGGGCCCGCGGTTCCTGCTCGACGACGGTCTGGGCGGAGTAGACCCCGCTCGGTCCGGAACCCACGACGGCGACACGCAGCACGGCGGAACTCCTTCGCCCCCGTATTCGCTGTCGCTTCCAGCATCGCACCGCCGGGGCTGCGCTGACAGGGTGCTGTGCGCGGGAGCGGACGCGTGTCCGTTCGTACGGAATGTGATCATGCGGCTACGTTCCGTGCGTGCTGGAAGCATCCTTTCTTGGTCTTTCCGACCGCCTGCCGGAGGACGGCGCGGTGTCCGTGTGGCCCGCGTGGGAGGTGTGGGAAGGCGGCGTCGTGACCGCCTGGTTCCAGGTGCGGCTGGCCTTCGCCGACGGGGCGGTGGTGGAGGCGCTGGCCGTCGTCGCGGACGGGAACGTCTGTCTGGAGGACGTACGGGCCCGGCCCGCGTTCTGTCTCGACGACCTCGCGGTGCTCGCCGACTGGCTCGAGGGGCCGCTGTTCGAGGCGTGCGGGATCGCGGCGGGGACCGCAGAGGGCCGGGGCCCGGAGGCGGACGAGGCGGAGACGGTGGGGGAGGGGGCGGCGGGCCAGGGAGGGGCGGAGGCCAGCGAGGTGGACGTGAGCGGGGTGGGAGACGGCGGGGCGGGAGACACCGGGGCGGGCGTGAGTGCCGTAGACATCGGCGTCGCGGGCGGGGCCGAGGGCGAGGTCGGAGGCGACGCGGGCGCATCGGACGCAGCGGACGCCGCTGGGGCGGCGGGGCCGCGCCGGGCCCGGCCGCCGTGGCCGCGCGGTATCGAGGGCCGGCGGCTGGTCGCGCAGGCGTACCGGACCGCCCAGGAGGAGGGGACCGATCCGGTGCTCGCGGTGATGTGCGCGACGGGGCACAGCCGCCGCAGGTCGCTCCGGCTGATCGCCCGGGCGCGGGACGCCGGCTTCCTGGCGCCCCGGCACGCCCGCCGCGGCTGACCGGTCCTCAGCCGGCGCCGGCCGGTACGGGGCGCGTCAGGGCGCCCGCCGGGGCGGCTGGCGGGCGTGCCTGCCCGCCGGTGCGCCCGCGGGCGTCAGAGCATCTGACGCATCCGCGTGATCTCGCTCGTCTGCTGGGCGATCACGTCGTCCGCCATCTCCTCGATCTTCACGTTGTTCCCCTGGGACTTGGCGTCCGTGGCCATCGTGATCGCGCCCTCGTGATGGGTGATCATCAGCGTCAGGAACAGCTGGTCGAAGGCCTTGCCGCGCGCCGCGCGCAGGTTACTCAGCTGGGTCTCGGTGGCCATCCCCGGCATGACCCGGTGCGCGTGGCCGCCCTCGCCCTGCTCCCGCTTGCCGTGCTCGGCCAGCCACGCCTTCAGCACGCCGATCTCGGGCTCCTGGGCGGCCGTGATGCGCTCGGCGAGCTTCTTCACCTGCGGGGACTCGGCGCGCTCGGGGGCGAGTCCGGTCATCTCCAGCGCCTGCGTGTGATGGGTGATCATCATGCGGGCGTAGTCGACGTCCGCCGAGTTGGGGGTGTCGTCGTCGGCGCGCTGCTGGGCGGCCTCCTGCGCGGAGAGGGTGCGGTTGGCCTCACCGGGCTTGCCGGGGACGAGCACCGAGGGGCCGGCCGCCCGGTCGGGCGCGGGCGTCGAGCCCGCGTCGCAGGCGCCGAGCGTGAGAGCGGCGAGTGCGGCGAGCGCGCTCAGCGGGACGGTGACACGCGACGCGCGGCGGAAGGGCACGACGACCTCCTGTGACGGGCGGTATGCGGGGTGCACTTCGTGAGTGCCGGTGACCGTCTTAACACGCCGGTGAGCACTGTCCGTTGAAAACATTCATTACATCTCTGTTGCCCCCTGTTGATCTGTCCATGATGACGACGATACTTCGGGGGTCCGTGAACCGTTCCCTTGCGAACGGCACAAGGGAGGAAGCAGTGACCCTGTTGAGCAGATCCCGAACACGGCGCAGACGCCTGGGAATCACCACGGCTGCCGCCGGGCTCCTGGCCGCGCTGATCACCGCACAGCCCGCGGTCGCCACCCCCGATCCCGGGGACTCGCCGACCGCCGAGAGGCGGGTGTCGGAAGGCACCAGGCAGGAAGTGAAGGAGGCGGTGGAGAGCGGGGAGATACCCGGCCAGGACCAGATCGTCCACTCCGCCAACATCCAGCACCTGACGAACATCCCCAAGGACGTGCTGCCGGGCACCAACTCGGACCTGGCCTTCCAGGGCAAGTACGCCTTCGCCGGCAACTACGACGGCTTCCGCATCTTCGACATCAGCGACCCGAAGGCCCCGAAGACGGTCTCCCAGGTGCTGTGCCCCGGCTCGCAGAACGACATCTCCGTCTCCGGCGACCTGCTGTTCCTGTCCACCGACTCCTCGCGCAGCGACAGCAGTTGCAACAGCACCACCCAGCCGGCGACCGAGAAGTCCTCGTGGGAGGGCATGAAGGTCTTCGACATCAGCGACAAGAGGAACCCGAAGTACGTCGCCGCCGTCGAGACCGCCTGCGGCTCGCACACCCACACGCTGGTGCCCGAGCGCCGCAACGTCTACGTCTACGTCTCCTCCTACTCGCCGAACGCCGCGTACCCCGACTGCCAGCCGCCGCACGACGGCATCTCCGTCATCAAGGTGCCGCGCAAGGCCCCCGAGAAGGCGGCGGTCGTCGGCTTCCCGGTGCTGTTCCCCGGTGAGGGTCCCGACGGCGGCGGCAACCCCGGCGCGCCCACGAACCCGGGCGTCTCCAAGACCACCGGCTGCCACGACATCACCGTGCTTCCTTCCAAGGACCTCGCGGCGGGCGCGTGCATGGGAGACGGCATCCTCTTCTCCATCGAGGACCCGGAGAACCCGAAGGTCATCGACCGGGTGCAGGACAACGTCAACTTCGCGTTCTGGCACTCCGCGACCTTCAACCAGAAGGCCAACAAGGTCGTGTTCACGGACGAGCTGGGCGGCGGTGGCGCGGCCACCTGCAACGCGGCCGTCGGCCCGAACCGCGGCGCGGACGGCATCTACGACATCACCGGCAAGGGCGACCACCGCAAGCTGGTCTTCCGCAGCTACTTCAAGATCCCCCGCCACCAGGCCGACACCGAGAACTGCGTGGCCCACAACGGCTCGCTGATCCCGGTCAAGGGCAAGGACCTCATGGTCCAGGCGTGGTACCAGGGCGGCGTTTCCGTCTGGGACTTCACCGACTCCTCCCACCCGAAGGAGATCGCCTACTTCGAGCGCGGTCCGATCAGCACCGAGCGCCTGGTCGGCGGCGGTTCCTGGTCCGCGTACTACTACAACGGCCACATCTACTCGAACGACATGGCCAAGGGCTTCGACGTCCTCAAGCTCGACGACCGGCGGACGAACCCCGCCGAGCGGGTGCGGCTGAGCGAGCTCAACGTCCAGACCCAGCCGGACTACTTCGACTGATCCACCACCGGGGACCCCGTCGCGAAGAACCGTGACAGATCCCGCTGGCACTCCCCGCCGGACGTCTCCGCGTCCGGCGGGGAACCCATCTCCCAGTCCAGGCCGTAGCGCCGGAACAGCTCGGCGCGCAGCGGGGTGATGGGCATGCCGACGTTCGGCAGCACCATCGCGTAGACGGCGCCCATGAGTTGGGCCCGCAGCATCGGATAGTCGGTGGCGGCCTCCGACGAGGCGTGCCGGGCCACCGTGTCGCTCAGCAGTTCGGCGAGCCGCTGCTGCTCCGGGCAGCGCACGAACCCCTCCGCCTGCAGCAGCCCCGCCATGTGCTGGCGCATCAGCACGGTCCGGTCGCGCGCCAGGCCGAGGATCGCGTCGATGGCCCGCGCCATCCGCTCCCGGCCGTCCTCGGTGCGCGGTTCGCGTTCCAGCGCCTCCTCCAGCGTCCGGTGCATCAGCCGGTGCACGGCCGACTGCACCAGCTGCCGTTTGCCGGGAAAGTAGTACGACACCAGTCCGCGCGCCGATCCCGCCCGGTCCGCGATGTCTCCCAAGGTCGTGGCGTCGTAACCGCGTTCACCGACCAGCTCGACCGCCGCCTGGAGCAGACGTTCCCGGGAACGACGCCGCAACTCTTCATTGACCGCGGCGCTTCGAGGGGACATCCTGTAACTCCTGCGTTGACTGGCTGCCAGCCAACTATACTCAGCACGTCCCGACCGACCCGTTCCCGGGCCCGGCCGGGCAAGCCGTCCGCCTCGGGCGACGCGGGGGATCGTCCGAGGCGGACGGCAATTGCGGGGCTTTTTTCCCGCTCTGCCGGCGCACCACTACAGGTTCCGCCTTCCGGCGACGCCCAGCGCGCCCCGGTCGCCGGTATCGGCCCCAGGTGGTCGCCCGCGGGTCAGGCGGTCAGCTCGAGGACCGGACGCAGGCCCGCCGGGCGGTGGGCGGTCGGCAGGTGGTCCACGAAGTGGACCGTGCAGCCGAGGGCGGTGGCGCCTCCGTCGGCGTGGCGGTTGTCGCCGACCATCAGGACGGCGCGCGGGTCGGCGTCGAGCGCGGCGCAGGCGAGCCGGAAGAGACGGGGGTCCGGTTTGCGGACGCCGTGTTCGAACGACAGGGCGTAGGTGTCCACGTAGCGGTCGAGGCCGTGGGCGCGGAAGACGGGGCGCAGGTCCCAGCCGATGTTGCTGACCACGCCGACGGGGATGCCGCGCTCACGCAGACCGGCCAGCACGTCGAGGGCGTCCGGGTACGGGGACCAGGCGGCCGGGTTCATGTGGCGGTCGTACAGGGCGTCGTACAGGGCCGGGTCGGGCAGGGGCACCTGGCGGGCGAGACCGGTGTAGGCGGCCCGGTGGTGGGCCGAGCCGAGGTCGCGCAGCTCCCAGACCTCGCCGATCTGCGCCGGGAGGCGGTGCGGGTGCGCGCCGCCCGGCAGCGCTCCCGCCGCCTCCAGCGCTCGCGCGGTCCCGGCCAGTTCGGGCCCGGGAAGGGTGAGGCCCCGCCCGGCGAGCGCCGCGCGCAGCCAGGACTCGGCGGACTCGACACGGAAGAGCGTTCCGGAGAAGTCGAACAGTACGGCTGCCGTCATGCGCCGATCCTAGGGCGTGTCCCGTAAACGATCTCTTGGTTGGCATGTACGAGCCGGTCGCTGTTCGGGACGTTCGGTCACCCAGCATGGGCAAGGTTGTGCAGCCGGGCAAAACCGCTCACCGCACCGGGCAAGCCTGACCCTGCGTCAGGTGCCCGGCTCGAAGGCGCCGTCGTCGCTACCAGGCGGCCGGGGGAGTTCGGCTCCCGGATGCACAGGCTCCCATCGGCCGTGCTGGTTGCTCCAGCGCACGCTGATCGGCCGTTGGTGGGGTAGAGCCGCGGCGGCCATCCATGTGCCGTCGGGGACCTCAGCTTCTGAGTGCTCAGACCGTGCGCGTCGCTTCCTCCGCCATGTCATCAGCCGAGTCTGTCCATGTCCGTTCCGCATGCCGGCGACACCGCGACATACGCGGCCGGGCTCTCCGTGCAGAGATGTGATCGTCACGGCGACTTGACGCCTGTCGCTCGGAATGGGCAGGCGTGAGCCCGCCCCCGCTTGAGAAGCTGTCACCTACCCCGAGACCATCGCTCTTGCCGATCCTTCGCCCACGATCACCCGTGATCCGGCGAGGCCGTTCAGGTGCTCAGTCCATCGTCTGCCAGAGCGGCGGAGGCCGCGTTCAGGAACCGGACCAGCTGCTGGTGCACGCCCAAGAGCGCATCGTCCGCTGCGCGTTCGTGTTCCTCCGTGAAGGTTCCGTCCTCCAGGCGCCGGATGTAGCGGTGGATGTCACCACGTGCGGTGAGCAATGCATCTTCCGCGTCAAGCGCGGCAGCTGTAACGAGGGGTGGACCTTCGACAGCCACGGCCGACTGCAGTTGCTGAAGCCGACCGTGCAGCCGTTCACCGGCCCGTACGTAGGCGCTGTCGGCGTCACGCAGCAGCCTGCCCCGATCCGGCTCCTGCGCGTCCGCCGCCGCAGACGCGCACTTGAGCGCCTCCGTGTGCAGAGCGTGCGCCTCCTGGAAGCACTCAGCGTACGCAACGTACGCGGAGCGCCGCGGCTCGCGCAGCAACCGCACATGTTCAGCACGAAGCTGCATCCGAGCTTGCCCACGGCCCAGTGACCCAGTCACGAAAGCGGCACCGCCGGTGCCCAGGGCTCCAACGATCGCGCCGAGCAGCGCGGCCAATCCCGCATCCACAACCCGGCAGCTTAGGGCCTTCGAGCAGGTCTACAACCGCCAGTACGCACCCGGTGGGCAGCAGCAGCGCTCACGGAGGCGGGCCATGTCCACGGCCCGCGTTGGATCGAGACCACTTCCTGCCGGCGCCCTGCCTCTGCCTTCACATCCGCGGCAACCTCGTCCAGGCCGCGCCGCTGTCCGGCATCCGAGCCACCACCCAGCGCGGCCCCATCGTCGGCGTCCGGTACGAGAGGTTCGCCAGCTGCCATCCAGTAACGGGACAGCCTTCAGGTAGCCGCGGCCACGGCGTCAGGGGTGCCGGGGGATCGCGGCGAAGTCCGGTCATGGCCGCAGGCGCTGGTGCACGGCGACCGCCAGGGCCACCCAGGCCGCGCCCAGGAGCCAGCCGCCGAGCACGTCGGTCGGCCAGTGCACGCCGAGCCAGATCCGCGTCAACCCCACGCCGGTCACCGAGACCACCGCCACGCCCACCGCCGTACGCCACAGCGCGGCGCCCACGCCGTGGCGGCGCAGCAGCCACAGGAGCAGGCCGCACACCACCACGGCGGACATGGCGTGACCGGACGGGAAGGCCGCGTAGTGGGCGGAGTCGACCGGGTCCGGCCAGACCGGGCGGGCGCGGCCCACCCCGGCCTTCACGGACTGCTGCAGCGCCGTGCCGAGCGCCACCGTCACCACCAGCCACGCCGCCGTCCACCGCGCTCTGAACCGCCACACCAGCGCGACCGCGGTCACCCCGCACAGGATCCGCATCGTGTTCGGATCCCACACCCAGTCCGTCAGAATGCGGCACGCCTGCGTCAGGCCCGGCGCGTCGACCGCCCAGCGGTGGGTGGTGCGGGCGATCTCGCCGTCGAGCGACAGCAGCGGCCCCCACTCGGCGGCGACCAGGGCGATCAGCAGCAGCGAGCCCAGTGCCAGACCGGTGCCCGCGCGCACGGCGCGGCGGTGCTGCGGAGGGCGGGGCGGGGAGTCGACGGAACCGGTGTGCATGGTGCGATCCTCGCCGAGGGGCGGGGTCGAAGGCCAACCCGGGCGCGTCGTGGGGCACGGATACCGCCACTCAGGCCTCGGCCGCCGGCGCCAGGGACAGGTGCCAGAACTCGGCGTAACGGCCGCCGCGGCGCAGCAGTTCCTCGTGACCGCCCTCCTCGACCACGCGGCCGGCGTCCAGGAAGACGATGCGGTCGGCGTGCCGGACGGTGCGCATCCGGTGGGCCACCATCACCACCGTCCGCCCCGCCATCAGGCGCTCGATGCCGGCGTGCACGGCCGCCTCGCCGACCGGGTCCAGCGCGGAGGTCACTTCGTCCAGCAGCACCACCGGCGCGTCCTTCAGCAGCGCCCGGGCGATCGAGACGCGCTGACGCTCCCCGCCCGACAGGCGCGCACCGCCCTCGCCGACACGCGTCGCCCAGCCGTCGGGCAGCCGCTCCACGACCTCGTCCAGCCGCGCGGCGGCCGCGGCCGCCCGCACCTGTGCCGCGGTGGCGCCGGGGCGTCCCAGGCGCACGTTGTCCTCGATCGTGCCGTCGAAGAGGTAGACGTCCTGGAAGACGATGGCGAACCGCGCCATCAGCGTCTCGGTGTCGATCGCGCGTACGTCCGCACCGCCGACCCGGACCGCGCCCGCTTCCACGTCGTGGAACCGTGCCAGCAGCTGCAGCAGCGTCGTCTTGCCCGCGCCCGACGGCCCCACCACGGCCAGCCGCTGACCCTCGGGCACGGACAGCGACAGTCCGTCGATCACCGTGCGACCGCCGTGCCGGAACACCACCGAGTCGAACTCGATGGCATTGCCCGCCGGTCCCACCGGGACGGCCGCCCGCGGCAGCGGCTCGGTGCGCAGCAGCGCGTCCAGCCGGGCCAGTTCGCCGCGCGCGCCGCGCAGCCTGCCGCCGAGGTCGGCCAGCGACAGCAGCGGATCCGCGCAGCGGGCGGCCAGCACCAGGACCGTCAGCACCTCCGCGGCCCCGATGTCCCCGCCGAGCGGGAGCCGCGCCCCCAGCACCAGCACCGCGGTGAACACGGCCTGGACCGTGAGGGTCAGACCCAGCGCGCCGGGCAGCGCCGACAGCGTGGCGCGGCGGGAGGCGTGCCGCACCTGCCGCAGGGCGTCGTCCAGCAGCCGGAACCGCTCGGCGGTCCGGCCGCCGGCCCGTAGCACCGGCTGCGCCTGGAGGTACTCGACGACCCTTTCGGTGGCCTCGTGGTCGCGGGCGGCACGCTCCGCGTCCTCGGTGGCCGCCGCCCGCCCGGTGAGGATCTGCGTCGCCGCGACGAGCGGCACGGCGGCCAGCGCGGCCAGGCCCAGCCGCCAGTCGAACGCGAGGATCACGACGACGACCGTCAGCGGCGTGACGGTGGCGGAGACGAGCGGCGCCAGCAGGTGCGCGATCACGCTCATCGCCCGCAGGACGCCCTGACCGGCCAGCACGGACACCTCTCCGACCCGTGCCGCGCCGTACCAGCCGAGCGGCAGCCGGGCCAGATGGTCGCCCAGGCGGTGGTACACGCCGCGCAGCAGCGCGGTGCCCACGCGGAACCCCGACAGGTCGCTGACGTAGCGCAGCACCGCGTAGGCCGCCACCGCGCCGCCGAACGCGCCCAGCCAGGGCCAGGCGTCCTCTGGGGTGTCCCCGAGCAGCGCCCGCAGCACGGGCACCAGCAGCGCGTACGACAGACCCTCGGTGACCGCGGTCGCCGTCATCAGGGCAAGGGTGCGGCGCATCGGGCGGGCGTACCGGTCGCCCAGCACGCGCAGCAGCATGCGGATCATCTGGGGTGGTCTCCTCGGTGGGCTCGGTGGGCTGGGTGGGCTCGATGGGCTCGGTGTGCGCGATGCGGTCGATGCGCTTCGCGGGATCAGCGGGCGCCGGGGGATCGGCGGGCTCGGTGCCCGTGCGCCGTCACCGCCGCTCACCGGCCCTCTCCTGGAGCACCGCCTCCGCCGCCTCCGGGACCGCCCCCTCCCGGACCACCGCCTCCGCCGTCTCCGTCTCCGCCGCCTCCGTCTCCGCCGTCCCGGGGACCGCCGCCTCCCCCGCGCGGCGCGAGCGCCACAGCGCGGCGAAGGCCCCGTCGGCGGCGAGCAGATCGGCCGGGCTGCCGTGCTCCACGACGACCCCGTCCTCCAGCACGGCGACGGTGTCGGCGCCGAGGACGGTCTCCAGCCGGTGGGCGATGACCAGGACCGTACGGTCGCCCCGCACCGTCTCCAGGGCGCGGCGCACCGCCCGCTCGGTGTGCGGGTCGGCGAACGAGGTCGCCTCGTCGAGCACGAGGACCGGCGTGTCCGCCAGCAACGCCCGGGCGAGCGCGATCCGTTGCGCCTCGCCGCCGGAGAGCCGGGCGTGCTTGCCGATCACCGTGTCGTATCCGTACGGCAGTTCCAGCACGCGCTCGTGGATGCCGGCCAGCCGGGCGGCGCGCGCCACCTCCTCGGGGCCGGCGTCCGGTACCGCCAGCGCGATGTTGTCCGTGACCGAGGCGCGCAGCAGGCGGACGTCCTGGAAGACGAAGGACACCCGCCGGTACAGCTCGCGGCTGCCCAGCTCGCGCAGGTCGACACCGCCGAGGCGGACGGAGCCGCCGGTCGGGTCGGCGAACCGCGGCAGCAGCCGCACCAGCGTGGACTTGCCGCTGCCCGACGGCCCGACGAGTGCGGTGACCGTCCCCGGCTCCAGCACGAGGTCGATCCCGCGCAGCACCTCGTGGCCGGGGTCGTAGGCGAAGCGGACGCCCCGCAGCTCCACCCGGTGGCCGCGCGGCGCGACCGGCCGCGCCGGCTCCGGCAGCGGCTCCACGGCGAGAACCTCGCGGATCCGGCCGACCGCGCGGCGGGCGGCCTGCGCCTCGTCGAAACCGTGCCCGAGCGCCGCCACGGGCGCGGTCAGCCCGAGTCCGAGCAGCAGGAACGGCAGCAGATCGGCCGGGGCCAGGCCGCCGCCGGTGATCAGTGCGGTTCCGCCCAGCAGCACGGTCAGCAGCACGAACGGGGGTGACAGCGCCAGCTGCATCCCCGCGGCGACCGGGGAGATCCCGTGCACCCAGCGACGGAAGGCGGCGACGAAGTCGTCGGCGGCGGCGCGGAACGCGCGGTGGGCGCGCTCGCCCCCGCCGAACGCCTTGACCACCGCGATGCCCTGGACGAACTCCACGGCCGCACCGGCGATCCGCGTCACCGCCGTGTCGAAGTCGGCCTGTTCGCGCAACCGGGCCGGGGTCATCATCAGCGGGACCAGCGCCACCGCCGCGACCACCGGGACCAGCGTGATCAGCGTCAGCCGCCAGTCGACGGTGAACAGGTAGACCAGCGACACCAGCGGCACGACGAACGCCGACGCCAGCTCGCCGGGGGTGTGGGCGATGAACGGATGGACGGCGCCGACGTCCTCGCCCACCAGCCTGGCCAGTTCACCGCTGCGGCGGCGGGACAGCCAGCCCATCGGCACCCGCCCCAGCCGTGCCGCCAGCGCGCGGCGCAGCGCCAGCTGCACCCGCCCGTCCAGCAGATGACCGACGGCTGCCGCGGCCGCGGTGAACAGCAGCCGGACGAACAGGCCCGCCACGCCCGCGACCACGACGAACCGGACGTGGCCGTCGTCGACCGGACCGGGCGCGAGCAGGGCGCGGCCCAGCTCCACGATGGCGTACAGCGGAGCGAGCCCGGCCACGGCGCCGAGGACCTGGAGCACGATCACGGCGGCGAAGGCCCCCGCGTACGGGCGCACCCGCACGGATTCGGCGTTGGTCATCGTCTTCCGTACCCCCACGGATTCTTACGGTGTAAGACTGAGTCCCGACGTTATACTTACGCCGTAAGAATGGTCAACCGGGCGGCCGCGGCGGCTGGTTGGAGAGCGGAGGGGAGGGGTCATGACGGCCCACAGGGCTCGCGGGCAGCGCGCGGGGCTCACCCGGCAGGCGGTCCTGGAGGCGGCCGTACGCCTGGTCGACCGCGAGGGGATGAAGGCGCTGTCCATGCGCCGGCTCGGCGCCGAACTGGGCGTGGAGGCGATGACCCTCTACCACTACGTGCCGAACAAGACCGCCCTGCTGGACGGGATGATCGAGCAGGTTGTCGCCGAGGCCGTACCCCCACAGTTCGGCGCCGCCACCTGGCGGGAGGACCTGCGGGCCTACGCCCACGCGCTGATGGCCGTGCTGGCCGCGCACCCGCACGCCGTGCCGCTGCTGCTGTCCCGGCCCGCCATGACGCCCCGCAACCTGCGGACGATGGAGGCCGTCGTCACGATGCTGCACGAGGCGGGCTTCCCGCTGCGCCGGACCCTCGACATCCTCTACTCCCTGACCGGCTTCGTCGTCGGCCAGGCCGCCGCGCAGGCGGGCGGCGTCGACGGCGGCGGCGAACTGGCCGCGCTGGACCAGGACGCCTACCCGCTGCTGGTCGCGGCCGCCCGGGAGGCGGGCGAGGACGCGGCCGGGGAACGCTTCGAGTTCGCGCTCGACGCGCTGCTGTCCGGTTTCGAGCGGGAACTGGCGCTCACGCGCGCGTGAGCGGAGGGCGGCAGGGACGACTCGCGCTCACGCGCGCCCGGCCGGCCGGACCGGATGCCCCGGCCCCGGCGGCTCACACCGCGCGCGCACGCCGCTACGAGCACGCGCCGTACGGCCCGATCCGATCCCGGTCCGCGACTGCCGGGCCGTGCGTGCCTGCGCGAAGCGGTCTAGCCCAGCGCCCGCAGCCCCGGCACGAACGCCACCAGCACCGGAACCACCGGCACCAGCGCCGCCGCCGCGGTCAGCCGCAGCCGGCGCGCCGCGGTGAGCCGGTCCGGGGGAGTGAGCAGGCGGTGCACCCGCCGCGGGACGTCCGCGTGCCCGGCCGGTGCGGGTGCGAACACGCCCCGGTCCTCGTTGAGTTCGACCAGCGCCAGCGCGGTCGTCAGCCGGCCGAAGCGCCGCGACGCCATGTCGTCGGCGGCCAGCTCCACCAGCCGGTGCATCTCGTCGCGGAACGCCGCGAACACCGGCACCGGCGGGAACCCGCCCGCCAGCGCCGCCGAGCAGTGCAGCAGCCAGTCGTGCCGGGCCCGCGCGTGTCCCTGCTCATGGGCGAGTACGGCGTCCAGCTGCCGCCCCTTGAGGCGGCGCACCGCCGCGGTGGTCACGACGAGCCGGGGAGCCGTACCCGGCAGCCACCAGGCGTCCGGACGCTCGCCCTCCAGCACGACGAGCCGTCCCCGCTCGAACTGCTCGCCGGGCAGCAGCGGGGCCCGCAGGGAGAGTTCGGCGCGCCGCCGGCGACGGCGGGCCCGGGCCCGTACCACCTCACGGACCAGCATGGCCGCGCTCCACACCCCGCCGAGGGCCAGTGCCACCGCGGTGGTCGCCGCCCAGGGGCCGGCCGCGCCGAGCGCGTACGCCTCCACCACCGCGCGGGGCGCCGGGGCGAACACATGGCCCCGTACGGCCTGCCAGGCGGCCGCCGCGCTGAGGACCATCGACAGCGCGCAGCACAGCAGGACCGCCGCCACCACGCACTGCCACACCCACAGGGCCACCACCGGTTCGCGGTCCGGCCAGTCGGCGCGGGCGAGCAACCGGGGTGCCGCCACGGCGGTCAGGGCGCCGAGCAGCAGCAATGCCGCGGGGACCATCATGGGAACAACCCTATGAGTCATGGCTACTGTGCGGTACGGCCCACTGCGTGAAGTGACGGAGACCACGACGGATTCCGCGGGCGGTCACATGGTCAGCAGCATCGCCACCATCGCGATCGCCATCGACAGCCGGCATGCCCGCGCCAGTTCGGGCCGGTCGGCCCAGCCGGGCGGTGCGGGGCCCGCGGCGACCGCGACGGCCGGCACCAGCCGGGCCCCGGACAGCAGGACGTACCCGGCGAAGTACAGCAGCAGCGCCCCCGTCACCAGCGGCACGCCCGAGTCGCCGCCGCCGTGGTGGTGGCCGGGGGCGGACGACGCCATGGCGACCGCCATGTACACCATGGCCGCGGCTCCCATCAGGTGGTGCAGATGGTGGGCGCCGCGTCGCACCGCCCACAGGGCGTGCGGCACGGCCGCGCCGAACACCGCGGCGTAGCCGGCCCAGGCCCAGCCGGGCGGCGTGAACGCCGTCGACGGCACCGCCATCACGGCCATGCCGAACCCCATCAGGGCCTCGGCGCCCGCGGCACTGCGCTGTTCCTCCACGGTGCTGCGCATCCGCAGCAGGCAGTAGGCGCCGGTCGCCGCGCACAGCGCGACCATCAGCCAGCCGGACGCAGCAGGTCCGTGCACACGCGCCTCCCCGCTCGACGTCGGTCCACGGGAAGCGATGCCCGGGCCGTCGGGCGCGCATACGAGCGCAAGGGTGTAGAGGGGGAGCGTGCGGCGGAGCGCGACCAACAGAATTATTTACGGGTAAAACACCTGTTAAGTTTGTTGTATGCCCGTCCGTCCCCTCCCGCTCACCGGTGCCCTGCGCGTCGGCCGCCCGTCCGACATCTGGTTCAAGCCCGCGCTCAGCGTCGTTGTCTCCATCGCGCCGCCCAACCTGACCCTGCTGGCCCTCGGCCGCCTCGACCTGGCCGTGTACACGATGGCCGGCTCCCTGTGCGCGCTCTACGCCCACGACCGCCCCTACGCCGCCCGCGCCCGCGTCCTGGCCGGGGTGGTGCTCGGCATGCTCGGCGGGCTCGCGGTCGCCCTCGTCACCGCTTCGCTCACGGGCAACGCGCTCGTGCTCGTCACCGTCGGCGCGCTGCTCGCCGCCGCGCAGAAGGCGCTGTGCGACGCCACCCGCCTCGGCCCGCCCGGGAACGTGGTGCTCACCTTCGTCAGCTCCGCCGCCCTGTTCGCCCCGCAGCACCTCGGCCAGGTGCCCGGCCATCTCGCGCTGGGCCTCGCGGCGGGCGGCTGGGCCTGGCTGGTGTGCATGGCGCCCGGCCTGCTCCGCCCCCACGGACCCGAGCGCCGCGCCACCGCCCGGGCCCTGAACGCCGCCGCCGCGTACGCCGCCACCGGCGGCACCGGCCCCGGCCACGCCCGCGCGCGTACGGCCGCCAACGCCGCCGTACTCGCCGCCCGGCAGGCGCTGCTCGCCGGCGGCGCCCGCTCGGCGCCCGCACGCCCCGCCCTCGCGCACCTCCTCCTGCGCGCCGAGGTCGCCCTCGCCGCCCCCGCCGACGCCGACCCGGACCGGCTGCGCGCCCGGGCCCGCGCGCTGCGCGGCACCGGTCCCGTGCCGTACGACGGCGCCCCCGCACCCGTCGAGCCGGACGCCGCCGAGTGCCCCGCCGAGCGGCTGCGGCACCGGCTGGCCCCGCTCACCCCCATCGCCGCCCGCACGGCCCTCGGCTGCGCCCTCGCCGGATACGGCTCCCTCGCCCTCGGCATCGGCCGCCCCTACTGGGCCCTCGTCACCGCCGCCGCCCTCTACCAGGCGAACCTCACCCTCACCTGGAGCCGGAGCGTGCAGCGCGTGGTCGGCAACCTCGCCGGTGTCCTCGTCTTCGCCGCCGTCGCCCCGCTCGCCCGTCTCGGGCAGGCCGCCCTAATCCTGTGCTGTCTGGCGTTCAGCTTCGGCGCCGAGGCGCTGATCAGCCGCAACTACTGGCTCGGCAGCGTCTGCGTGACCCCGATGGCGCTGCTCATCACCGAGTTCACCGGCTACCAGGACCCCGGCGAACTGGTCACCGAGCGGGTCGTGGACACCCTCGTCGGCGCGCTGCTCGGCCTGGCCGCCGCCGTCGCGGTCACCAACCGCCGCGCCGGCCCCCGCCTGGAGCACGCGCTCGCCGCGGCCGAACGCGCCCGCGAGCGCGCCGCCCGCCTCCTCGCCGAACCGCACCCGGCCCCCGGCGCCCTGGAGGCGGCCCGCCAGTCTCTCGCCGCCGCCCTGGCCGAGCTGCGCGCCGCCGCCGACGCCGCGGCCGGCGAGCGGTGCCGGCGCACCCCGCCCGCGGACCGGGTCGACCGCGCCGAGCAGGCCGGACACCGTACCCTCGCCGAGACGGTACGCCGCCGCGGCCTCATCCTGGACGGACCAGCGGACACCCCGGCGACGGACGCCGTCCGCACCGCACCGGACCGCGGCACCCACGCCCGGCCGGACCAGGACGAGACCACGGAGGAACCACGGCCATGACGGCGACGAACGGGCGGCCGGACACGGAAGACAGCCGCGAGGCCGCACGAGCCGACACCGTGGCCGCCGTCGTACGGCAGTGGCGCGCCGTCCGTCCGGACCTCGACACCGCGCCCATGGAGATCATCGGCCGGGTCAACCGCTGCGCCGCCCTCCTCCAGCAGGCCGAGGACGCCCCGCTGCGCCGGGCCGGACTCAGCCGGCCCGAGTTCGACCTGCTCGGCGCGCTGCGCCGCACCGGCCACGAGCTGACGCCGGGCGAACTGGCTCGGGAGACCTTCTCCTCGGGCGCCGCCGTCACCAAACGGCTCAAGCAGCTCACCGAGCGCGGCCTGGTCGAGCGGCGCGGCGACACCCGCGACCGCCGGGTGGCCCACGTCCGCCTCACGGACGCCGGACGCGAACTGGTCGACGCCATCCTGCCGGACCAACTGGCCTACGAGAGCGCCGTCCTGTCCGGCGTGGGCAGCGCCGAACAGGGCGAACTCGCGGCCCTGCTCGGCGCGCTCCTCACCCAGCTGGAGGGACGCCTGGGCGCGGTGCGGCGCACCTGAACCCGCGGCGTCAGAGGACGTCGTGGACGCTGCGCCGGTACGTGGAGCGCCGCTCGTCGATCCGCTCCCACCGGTCCCCGTAGACGGTCCGGGTCACCCCGGGCTCCCGCAGGAAGTCGTGCGGGAAGCCCAGCGGTACGGCGCTCACCTCGTCGAGGCGGGCCACGGCGTCGGCGTCGAGCCGGACGTCGACCGCGCCCAGGTTGTCGGCGAGCTGGCTCTCCCTGGTCGCCGCCACGATTGGCACTACGTTCCCGGGCCGGCCCAGCAGCCAGGCCAGCGCCACCTGCGCCGGGGACCAGCCGCCCTGCTCGGCGATCTCCACGACGGTGCGGACGACGGCCTCCTCGCGCGCACCGGCCGTACCGCCGGACGCGCCGAGCCGGCCCGCCTCGCCGCGCAGGTACTTGCCGGTCAGCTTCCCGGCCGCCAGCGGCGCCCAGGCCAGGACCGCCTGGTCGAACGCCCGCGCCTGCGGCAGCAGTTCCCGCTCCGGGGTGCGCTCCAGCAGGTTGTAGCGCAGCTGGGAACCCGCGAACGCCGTCCAGCCGCGCAGCTCGGCCAGGGTGCAGGCCTGCGCGATCTCCCACGCCGCCCAGTCGGATGCGCCGATGTAGAGCACCTTCCCGGCGCGCACCAGGTCGTCGAGGGCGCGCATCACCTCCTCGACGGGGGTGAAGTGGTCACGGGCGTGCACCCACAGCACGTCCAGCCGGTCGGTGCGCAGCCGTTCCAGACTGGCCTCCACCGACCGCACCAGATTCTTGCGGTGGTTGCCGGCGGCATTGACATCGCCGTCCCGGGTGCCGCACGTGTACTTGCTGGCCAGGACGAACTCGTCGCGCCGCCCCTCCAGCAGCCGGCCCAGGAGCCGCTCCGAGGCGCCCTTGCCGTAGATGTCGGCGGTGTCGACGAAGTTGCCGCCGGCCTCCGCGTAGGCGTCGAGGAGCCGTGCGCTGGTGTCCTCGTCGGAGCCGTGGTCCAGGCCGTCGCCCATGACCATCGCGCCGAGGCTCAGCTCGCTCACCCGCAGCCCGGTCCTGCCGAACAGTGTGTACCGCACGTCGCTTTCCCCTTCGAGCAGTTCGTGCGGCCGACGCTAGGAGATGGAGCGCACTCCAGCGCAAGCCCGCGCGGGCTCAGTCGTGGTCGCCGGCCCGGTACACGCCGAACACGGCGGCCTGCGGATCGCGCAGCACCGCGATGCGCGGGCCCTCGGGCACCGACGTGGGCGCCATGAGCACCGTGCCGCCCGCGCCGGCCGCCGTGGCGGCGCAGGCGTCGACGTCGGCGACCGCGAAGTACGGCAGCCAGTGCGGCGGCACCTCGTGCGGGAACTTGTCGTCCATGGTGATCATGCCGCCGAAGTCGGCCCCGCCGACGCCCCACTGCGGATAGTGCTCCGAGGGGCGCACCGTCCAGCCGAAGACCGTGGTGTAGAAGCGCTCCGCGCGGGCCGGGTCGCGGGTCAGCAGCTCCACCCAGCCCAGCGAGCCGGGCGCGTTGAACACCCCGGCGCCGGGGAACTCGCCTGCCTGCCACAGCTGGAAGGCCGCGCCGCCCGGGTCGAGCGCCACCGCGAAACGGCCCAGGTCGAACACGTCCATGGGCCCGAGCAGTACCCGTCCGCCCGCCTCCTCGACCAGCAAGGCCGTGGCGTCCGCGTCGGCCACGGCGAACGACACGTTCCACGCCACCGGCTGCGGCTCCTGGTAGAGCGGGGCCAGCGCCGCGACCGCCGCGTCCCCGAGGTGCGCGACGGTGTAACCGCCCGCCTCCTGCCGCGGATCGGTCGCGCACCGCCACCCGAACAGCCGCGCGTAGAACCGCTGCGCCGCCTCCGGGTCACTGGTGGCCAGCTCCGCCCAGCAGGGCCCGCCGGTCACCGGCGCGTCGAGCTTCATGGCGTCCCTTTCCGCAGCCGGCCGGGGTGCGGGGACGCCGGGGCGCCCCCTGCCAGCACGCTAGCCCCGGCCCTGCCCGACGGCCATCCGAGCCGGGACTCAGCCGCTCAGTCTGCCGCCGACCTCGACCGCCGTAAGTCCGTGCACCGCGCATCCGTGGATCCCAGATCCCAGACCCCAGATCAGCTAGATTCCCGGCCGGTACCGCAGCGGATGATCCGCCGGCACCTCCACCAGCACGATCTGCGTTCCGTCCGGATCGGCGATCCACATCTCGATCAGGCCCCACGGCTCCCGCACCGGCGGCCGGACGATTTTCACGCCCCGGCCGCGCAGCTCGTCGCGGGCCGCCTGCGCGTCGGCCACCTGGAGCCAGAGGCGTACGGCGGGGGAGGGCGGGGTGTCGGAGCGCCCGGAGAGCTCCAGGAAGCCACCGCCGAGGAAGTAGACGGTGCCCCGCTCGGGACCGGTGCCGAACTCCCGGTAGACGGCGAGGCCCAGCCGCTCGCCGTAGAAGGTCCGGGAGCGCTCGGGGTCCGTGGGGCGCAGCAGGATCCGGCTGCCCAGTACATGCACCATGCACCGGAGCCTAGCGCCGGGGTTACGCTCATCCCTGCCCGAGCCGCGCCGAGAACGGAGACGTACCGCATGGACACCACCACCACCGGACTGACCTTCCGCGACGCCACGGAGGCCGACGTCGACACGCTGGTGGCGCTGATCGAGTCGGCGTACCGCGGTGACGCCAGCCGGGCCGGGTGGACCACCGAGGCGGACATCCTCGAAGGGCAGCGGACCGATCCCGAGGGCGTGCTGGAGGTCGTCACGTCGCCGGACAGCCGGCTGCTGACGGTCGAGCGGGACGGCACCGTCGTCGCCTGCTGCCAGCTCGAACACCGCGGCGAGTACGCCTACTTCGGCATGTTCGCGGTCAGCCCGACGCTCCAGGGAGCCGGACTGGGCAAGGCGGTCATCGCGGAGGCGGAGCGCCAGGCGCGCGAGGTCTGGGGCGCGCGGGAGATGCACATGACGGTGATCTCCGTGCGCGAGGACCTGATCGCCTGGTACGAGCGGCGCGGCTACCGCCGTACGGGTGAGCTGTCCCCGTTCCCGTACGGCGACGAGCGCTTCGGCCTCCCGCTCCGTCCCGACCTGCAGTTCGAGCTGCTGGTCAAGCCGCTGGACTGAGGCTCACGCGGTGAACCGGCCGGTGCGCTTGATGTCCGGGTAGTCGGTGGTCGCGCCGTCCAGTTCCAGCGCCCGCACCAGCCGCAGATGCTTCTGCGAGTTCACCACCCAGGCGATGACCCGCAGGTCGGCCGCGCGGGCGTGCTCGACGACCTCCAGGGTGAGGCGGCGGATGTCGAGACAGACCGTCGCGGCACCGGCCTGCACCGCGCGTTCCACGATGTCGGTGCCGTAGCGGCTGGCGATCAGCGCGGTGCGCACGCCGGGCAGCATCCGGGCCGTCTCGGCGATGGCGTCGTCGTGGAACGACGACACCTCGACGCGGCCGGTGAGCCCCCGCTGCCGGATCACCTCCGCCAGCGCCCGCGCCGCCGCCACGTCCTTGATCTCCGCCTGGAGCGGGGTGCTCACCGCGTCCAGGACCTCCTCGAAGACCGGGATCCGCTCGCCGTCGCCCGCGTCCAGGGCGCGCAGCTCCGCCAGCGTCTTCTCCGCGATGGGGCCGCTGCCGTCGGTCGTACGGTCGACCTCGGCGTCGTGCATGACGACGAGGGCGCCGTCCTTGCTCAGATGAAGATCGAGTTCGATGACGTCGAGGCCGGCCTGTTCGGCGGCGACGAAGGAACGCAGGGTGTTCTCGGGCTCGACACCCATGACTCCGCGATGACCGATGGTGAGGAAGTTCAAGGTTCGCTCGCTTCCGTCGACGGACACGTCCGTCAGCCTAGTGCGCCCGTCGCGTAAGGGAACCGGCCGCGCACGCATCGTGCCGGAGCCGCGCCCGGCATGATTCGCGGATCTCACCGCAGCCGCACGCCTGACCGGAAATCGTCATACGGGCAGCCTGCCCGTGCGTCCCCGGCCGCCCGCGCGGTGTCGTGCGAACGTGGCGCGGCGGTGACGGTTCCGCGACGCGTCACACCAACTGCCGTGAGGGACAGGAAAAAGTTCGGTGATGATGGGGCTGTGCAGAATAATTTCCCGCTCCTCCTCTTGCTGGGAGAAACCGCATATGCATACGGTGTCTTTACGCAAGGTTCTCCAGCGGAGGATGGGACATGACGGAAATTCTTGTGCAGGTGGGTACGGAGGGCCAGGTTCCTTCGGCGGACAGGGTCGTGGAGCACCCTGCGTGGCCCCGGCTCAAGGATGCCGTGGAGCGGATCCGGCCATGGCAGTCCAAGGACGGATCGATCGACTTCGAGGCCGAGGGCGCCCCGCGCCGTGAGGACGCCGAGGCCGCCGTACGCGAGGTCACCGAGGCCGTCGAGGCGCTCTCCCCGCTGCTCCCGCACGACGCCGCCTACCACGCGGCCCTGGTGAAGGACCTGCGCCGCTGGGCGGACGAGGGCTTCCAGGTCCCGGACTTCCTGGACTCGCTGCTGGCCTTCCAGCCCGCCGCCGACCGGCAGGACGGCCTCCAGCACCTGGTCGTCTTCCCGATGTACACGCAGAACGGCAACCCGGACCGCAACCTCGAAGCGGTCGTGCTGCGCATGGTCTGGCCCGACTGGCTGGCCGAGCTGGAGCGCACCCGCTACGACAACCCGCTGTTCTGCGGCATCAAGTTCGAGGACTTCACGGCCGGCTACGACACCAACTCCGCCGTCCTCTTCCCCGAGACCATCGCCGTGCGCGAGGCGCCCGAGCGTTTCACCTGGGGCGGCATCTTCTGCGACCGCGAAGCCGCCCGCTTCCGCCGGGTCACCGCCGCCGCCGTCGACATCCTCGGCCTGGAGCTGCCCGACGACATCGCCGCCATGGTCCACGACCAGAAGCGCTGCGAAGAGGCCTTCGTGCTGTGGGACATGGTCCACGACCGCACCCACAGCCACGGCGACCTGCCGTTCGACCCGTTCATGATCAAGCAGCGCCAGCCGTTCTGGATGTACGGCCTGGAGGAGCTGCGCTGCGACCTCACCGCCTTCAAGGAGGCCGTGAAGCTGGAGGCCGAGGGCGTCCCGCAGGCCCGTGACGTGCAGTACGCGGTGCTCTTCGACCGCATGTTCCGCTTCCCGGTCACCGGCGACCGCAACCGCAACTACGACGGCGTCGGCGGCCAGCTGCTCTTCGCCTACCTGCACCAGCACGACGTCGTGCGCTGGACCGACAACAAGCTGTCCATCGACTGGAAGCGCGCCCCCGAGGTCACCAACCAGCTCTGCGCCGAGATCGAGAAGCTCTACCGTGACGGCATCGACCGCCCGAAGCTCGTCCACTGGTTCGCCGGCTACGAGCTGGTCGCCACCTACCTCGCCCCGCACCCCGGCTCCAAGTGGGCCAAGGGTCCGGACGCCCTGGACCTGACCCAGCCGCCGCGCAAGCTCGTCGATGACGTGCTTCCGGACGAGTTTCCGCTGAGCATGTTCTATGAGGCACTGTCCAAGAAGCTGAAAAACGTGATCGCCTCCACCAAGGGCATCACGGCGGACAGCGTCGAGCGGATCGCCGCGTGAGCGACCGCCGTACCGAGAACACTGCTCAGCAGGAGGCGAAGAACATGGGGAACGGGGCTCTCAGCGGTGCGGTGATCGCGGTCGCCGGCGCGGGCGGACCCGCCGGGCGGGCGGCGCTGCTGCGGCTCGCCGAGGCCGGCGCCACGGTCGTCGGCGCCGACAACGACCCGGAGCGGCTGGCCGAGGCCGTGGACGCGGCGCGCTACGCCTCCGGCGGCGCCACCGTCACCGGCGAGACGGTCGACCTGCTCAACCTGGAAGCCACCCGCGACTGGGCCACCCGCACCGAGAAGGAGTTCGGCCGCGTCGACGGCCTGGTCCACCTCGTCGGCGGCTGGCGCGGCAGCGAGACCTTCACCAAAACCAACCTGGACGACTGGGACCTGCTGGAGCTGTTGCTCATCCGCACCGTGCAGCACACCTCCCTCGCCTTCCACGAGGCCATCCAGCGCAGCGACCGCGGCCGGTACGTGCTGATCAGCGCGGCCGGCGCCACCAAGCCCACCGCGGGCAACGCCTCGTACGCCGCCGCCAAGGCCGCCGCCGAGGCGTGGACGCTGGCCCTGGCCGACTACTTCCGCAAGGCCGGGGGCGAGCAGGGTCCGACCTCGGCGGCTGCCATCCTGGTGGTGAAGGCGTTGGTGCACGACGCGATGCGCGCCGAGCGGCCCAACGCGAAGTTCGCGGGCTTCACGGACGTCAAGGACCTCGCCGAGGCGATCGTCGGCGTCTGGGACAAGCCCGCCGCGGAAGTGAACGGAAACCGTCTGTGGCTGACCGAGAAGCCGTGAACCCCCCGAAGACCGACGCGCGTCGCCATCACGACCCGGAGGTCCGCGGTTTCGCCAGTGACAACTACGCCGGCGCCCACCCGGAGGTGCTCGCCGCCCTGGCCCTGGCCAACGGCGGGCACCAGGTCGCGTACGGCGAGGACGCCTACACCGACAACCTCCAGCGGATCATCCGCAGCCACTTCGGGGCGAGCGCCGAGGCGTTCCCGGTCTTCAACGGCACCGGCGCCAACGTCGTCGCGCTCCAGGCGGTCACCGACCGCTGGGGCGCGGTGATCTGCGCCGAGAGCGCCCACATCAACGTCGACGAGGGCGGCGCCCCGGAGCGCATGGGCGGCCTGAAGCTGCTCACCGTGCCGACCCCCGACGGCAAGCTCACGCCCGAGCTGATCGACCGGCAGGCCTGGGGCTGGGACGACGAGCACCGCGCGATGCCGCAGGTCGTGTCGATCACCCAGAGCACCGAGCTGGGCACCCTCTACACGCCGGGCGAGATCCGCGCGATCTGCGAGCACGCCCACGCGCACGGCATGAAGGTGCACCTGGACGGCTCCCGGATAGCCAACGCCGCGGCCTCGCTGGACGTGCCGATGCGCACGTTCACCAACGCGGTCGGCGTGGACATCCTCTCGCTGGGCGGGACGAAGAACGGCGCGCTGTTCGGCGAGGCGGTCGTCGTCCTCAACCCGGACGCCGTCCGCAAGATGAAGCATCTGCGCAAGATGTCCATGCAGCTCGCCTCGAAGATGCGCTTCGTGTCGGTGCAGCTGGAGGCGCTGCTCGCCAAGGACCTGTGGCTGCGCAACGCCCGCCACGCCAACGAGATGGCCCAGCGCCTCGCCGAGGGCGTCCGCGCGGTGCACGGCGTGGAGATCCTGTACCCGGTGCAGGCCAACGGCGTCTTCGCCAGGCTCCCGCACGAGGTGAGCGAGCGGCTGCAGAAGAAGTTCCGCTTCTACTTCTGGGACGAGGCGGCCGGTGTCGTGCGCTGGATGTGCGCGTTCGACACGACCGAGGAGGACGTGGACGCGTTCGTCGCCGCCGTCAAGGAGGAGATGGCCCGCTGACGGGCCAGGACATGGAGAGAGCGGCCGTCCCGAGGGGGCGGCCGCTCTTCGTCGTATCCGCTGCTGACCGGATGCAGCCATAGATCCGCGCGCTGCATATCTATACGACAGAAGGTAAATCCATTGACCGGTGATCGTCTCGGGTCCTAGGCTTCACGGGCATGCAGCTGATCCAGCAAACCGCAGACCTGTCCGCCTACCTGGCCGCCGACGAGGTCATCGACCACGATCATCCGCGGGTACGGGAAACCGCCGACCGCCTGGCTCGGGAGGCGGCCGACTCGTATGACTATGCGCGCGCGGCCTTCGAGTTCGTCCGCGACACCATTGCCCACTCGCAGGACTCCGGTGACCCGCGCGTCACTTGGCGGGCCTCCGACGTGCTGGAGCAGGGGACCGGCATCTGCTACGCCAAGGCGCACGCGCTCGCCGCGCTGCTGCGCGCGGAGGACATCCCGACGGCGCTGTGCTACCAGCAGTTCGACGTGGTGCACGGCCTGGTCGCCGTCCGCTTCCGCGGCGCCTGGCACCGGCAGGATCCCCGGGGCAACAAACCCGGCGTGGACGCCCGGTTCTCACTCGACGGTGAGCGGCTGGCCTTCGTCACCGATCCGGACTCCGGGGAGCTCGACCACCCCGTGCTGTACGCCGCGCCCCACCCGGCCGTCCTGGCCGCCCTGCGGGCCGCCGACGACCGGGCACAGCTGATGCGGACGCTTCCCAGGACGCTCTGAGCCCCGGCACCCGGACACTGCGGTCAGTGCGCCTCGGCCGCCCGCAGCTCGTCCGCCGTCGGGGCGGTGCCGCCCAGGTGGGCGGGGAGCCACCACGGGTCGTCGGTGTCCTTCGGGCGGACCGGGTAGGCGCGCTGCGCGGCCTCCAGCAGCTCCTGCACGCGCTCGCGCAGCTGCCGGGTGAGGGCGCCGGCGTACTTGTCGCGGGACGCCTCGATCGCCTCGCCCACCCGGATGGTGATCGGGGTGTGGCTGCGCTTGAAGTTGCGCGGGTGGCCCTTGGTCCACAGCCGCTGGGTACCCCACACCGCCATCGGGATGAGCGGCACCCCCGCCTCCTGCGCCAGGCGCGCGGCGCCCGACTTGAAGCTCTTCAGCGTGAACGACTCCGAGATGGTCGCCTCCGGGAAGACCCCGACGACCTCGCCGGACCGCAGCGAGTCGAGGGCGTGCGCGTACGCCGTCTCACCCTGCTTGCGGTCCACGGGGATGTGCTTCATTCCGCGCATCAGCGGCCCGGACACCTTGTGCCGGAAGACCGACTCCTTGGCCATGAAACGGACGAGCCGCTTCTGCGGCAGCGCCGCCAGCCCGTTGAAGACGAAGTCCAGGTAGCTGATGTGATTGCTGACCAGCACGGCACCGCCCGAGCGCGGGATGTTCTCCGAGCCCTTGCAGTCGATCTTGAGGTCCCACACCTTGAACATCGTGCGGGCGAGACCGATGACGGGACGGTAGACGAGCTCTGCCATGGACGAAGTGGACCCTTCCTTCTCTCCTGGGAAGGGGCTCCCAGTGGAAAGTTACGCAGCCGTAGGTTTACGGCATGTCGCAGATGGTGCCCCAAGAACGGACGGGTAGCCAGTCCTCGTGCCCGTATGCGGCGAGATTCTCGTCACGTCCCAGCCATGATCACCTCGGGTTTTCCCCTGCTCGTCACTCCGCCTGGACCGTGACGCGCCGCGCGAGCAGGTAGGTTTCGCAGCCCAGGCAGAACGCGGTCGGCGGCCCGAGCCGCGGCCGTACCGCCCTCCGGAACACCCAGCCGTACGGCGATCGCCCCACCCCGCCGGCCGCGCCGAGCGCGAACACCAGCGTCTGCCATGCCAGCAGCCACGTGCTTCCGTGATCAGCACGACCGCCAGGACGGCGGCCGTCACGGCCGCCACGAACCGCGGCCCCCTCACGTCGATGTCCATGAATCCAGCATTCCGCAACGGGCCGCCCGCGGGGAGCCGGGAATCTTTGCGGTCTCGTGAACGCTGCAGCACAGTGATGACCGGACTGATGGTGTGCTGTGCGGTGCTCGCGGCGGCGAGCGCCTGCGCAGTGCTGCGACGGCGGCGGAACGGGAGAGTACGGGTGCGCGTGCGGGACGAGGGGCAGCGGCTCGACGCGGCCGAGCTGGGCGCGGAACTGGGCGAGCGCGCCACGCTGGTGCAGTTCTCCAGCGCCTTCTGCGCCCCCTGCCGGGCCACCCGGCGGATCCTCGGCGAGGTGGCCGGCCTGGTGCCGGGCGTCAGCCATGTCGAGATCGACGCCGAGTCCCGTCTCGGCCTCGTCCGGCGCCTCGGCATCCTCCGCACGCCGACCGTGCTGGTGCTCGACGCCGACGGCCGGATCGTCCGCCGGGCCACCGGGCAGCCCCGCAAGGCCGACGTGATCGCGGCCCTCGGCGAAGCCGTCTGAGTCCGACGTGACCCAGCTCCCAGAAGCCCGGAGAGACTTGACTGTGCATGCCGGCGATCGTCAGCCTGGGCCCGTGCCTTCGGAACTCCTTCTCCACGGGCGGGCCCACATAGATCTCGTCCGCACCGCGAGCGCACGCTGTCCGGGCTGTTGAGCAGCCACGGACCCGCTCGTCCCACCCTCAGAAGGCCCCACCCCATGACGGCAACGCCTGATCTGGCCGGCCCGGCTCCGACTTCTTCCGTTCCGGCTTCTTCGGCTCCGAACTCCTCGGCCGCGAACTCCTCCGTGGCGACCACTCCCGCCCGGTCCGCTCCGGCCGGGTCCGCTCCGGCCCAGTCGGCTTCCGGGCTGCCCGCCCCCCGCCCGGGCCCGCCGCCGCAGCCCGCCTCTCCCGACCTGCTCCGCGCCGTCTTCCGGCGGCACGCGGCCGGCGTCGCGGTGATCACCGCGCGCGGCGAGTCGGGCCCGGTCGGCTTCACCGCCACCTCCCTCACCTCGGTCTCCGCGGATCCGCCGATGCTCTCCTTCGGCGTCGGCACCGCCGCGTCCAGCTGGCCCGCCATCGCCGGGACCGACCACGTGGGCGTCCACATCCTGGGCGAGCACCAGCAGGAGCTGGCCGCGACCTTCGCCCGCAGCGGCGCCGACCGGTTCGGCGCGCCCACCGCCTGGCGGGAGGGCCCCGAGGGCGTGCCCCTGCTCGACGGCGTGCTGGCCTGGCTGGTGTGCCGGGTCCACGCGCGCGTGCCCGCGGGGGACCATCGGATCGTGCTCGCGGAGATCGTCGTCGGCGACCCCGCCGGCGCCGGCCGTCCGCTGCTCTACCACCAGGGCCGGTTCACCGCGCTGCGCGATTGATCACGTCCCGCTCGGCCTGCGAAGGCGTCGAGTTCCGGTTACGCTGCGTTGCGAAGGTCACAGTTCAAAGCGCTTGCTTAGTGGGAACGAACTGGGTGTACTGACGAGTAATATTTCGGCCGGGAGCGCAGGTCGCCCCGGTCGGGAGCGGCCGCTTGGGGCGCCTATGCTGCCTGCAAGAGGCAGCCGAGAAATGACGAGGCAGTAGGAGAGCCGGCGTGAGCTTGAGGATCGTTGTCACCGTGAAGTACGTGCCCGACGCCACTGGCGACCGGCACTTCGCCGATGACCTGACCGTCGACCGTGACGACGTGGACGGTCTGCTCTCCGAACTGGACGAGTACGCGGTCGAGCAGGCGCTCCAGATCGCCGAGAACGCCGACGACGCCGAGGTCACCGTCCTGACGGTCGGCCCCGAGGACGCCAAGGACGCCCTGCGCAAGGCCCTCTCCATGGGTGCCGACAAGGCCATCCACGTCGAGGACGACGACCTGCACGGCACCGACGCCATCGGCACCTCCCTGGTCCTGGCCAAGGCCATCGACAAGGCCGGCTACGACCTGGTCATCTCCGGCATGGCCTCCACCGACGGCACCATGGGCGTCCTTCCGGCCCTGCTGGCCGAGCGCCTGGGCGTCCCGCAGGTCACCCTGCTCTCCGAGGTCTCCGTCGAGGACGGCGTCGTCAAGGGCCGCCGCGACGGCGACGCCGCCTCCGAGCAGCTCGAGGCCTCCCTGCCGGCCGTCGTGTCCGTCACCGACCAGTCGGGCGAGGCGCGTTACCCGTCCTTCAAGGGCATCATGGCCGCCAAGAAGAAGCCGGTGGAGTCCTGGGACCTGTCCGACTTGGACATCGAGGCCGACGAGGTCGGTCTCGAGGGTGCCTACACCACGGTCGACTCCGCGGCCGAGCGCCCGGCCCGCACGGCCGGCACGATCGTCAAGGACGAGGGCGAGGGCGGCAAGCAGCTCGCTGAGTTCCTCGCGGGCCAGAAGTTCATCTGAGCCCGGCTTCGCTGACCGCCCCTCAACTTCGCAAGCAGGAGAGAAGAAGTCCCATGGCTGAAGTCCTCGTCTACGTCGACCACGTGGACGGTGCCGTCCGCAAGCCCACCCTGGAGCTGCTGACCCTGGCCCGCCGCGTCGGCGAGCCGGTCGCCGTCGCCCTCGGCAACGGCGCCGCCGACACCGCCGCCGCGCTCGCCGAGCACGGCGCGGTGAAGGTCCTGACCCACGACGCCGCCGAGTACGCCGACTACCTCGTCGTGCCGAAGGTGGACGCCCTCCAGGCCGCGGTCGAGGCCGTCCAGCCGGCCGCCGTCCTGGTCCCGTCCTCTGCGGAGGGCAAGGAGATCGCCGCCCGCCTGGCGCTGCGCATCGGCTCCGGCATCATCACCGACGCCGTCGACCTGGAGGCCGGCGACGAGGGCCCGGTGGCCACCCAGTCGGTGTTCGCCGCCGCCTTCACCACCAAGTCCCGTGTCTCCAAGGGCATCCCGGTCATCACGGTCAAGCCGAACTCGGCCGCCGTGGAGGCCGCCCCGGCCGCCGGTACGGTCGAGGCCCTGGAGGTGACCTTCTCCGAGAAGGCCACCGGCACCAGGATCACCGGCCGTACGCCGCGTGAGTCGACCGGCCGCCCGGAGCTGACCGAGGCCGCGATCGTGGTCTCCGGTGGCCGCGGCGTCAACGGTGCCGAGAACTTCGCGATCATCGAGGCCCTCGCCGACCAGCTCGGCGCGGCCGTCGGCGCCTCGCGCGCCGCGGTGGACGCGGGCTGGTACCCGCACACCAACCAGGTCGGCCAGACCGGCAAGTCCGTCTCCCCGCAGCTGTACATCGCCGCCGGCATCTCCGGCGCGATCCAGCACCGCGCGGGTATGCAGACCTCGAAGACGATCGTGGCCATCAACAAGGACCCCGAGGCCCCGATCTTCGACCTGGTCGACTACGGCGTCGTCGGTGACCTGTTCGAGGTCGTCCCGCAGCTGACCGAGCAGGTCAAGGCCCGCAAGGGCTGAACCCCGCACGGCTGAGCCGAGGCCCCCGTGACCGCCGACGGTCACGGGGGTCTCGGCGTACGCGGGTGCTCTACTGAGGGTGTTGACCAGCCGCGAGTCCACGGATAGTTTTCGTTCAACGGATTGTTGATTCCGTAGAGTGGAAAACAGGAGGGTGTTGGGATGGGTCAGGGCCAGCAGGAGCAGGTCGCGACGAGCCTCGCGGGCGCCGTCGGCGAGGAGATCAGCGCCTCCCTCGCACCGGTCGACGCCGCACTGGAGCGCCTCTACCCCGGAGACCCGGGCACCCGCCAGCCCGTCCACACCGTCTACGTCCCCGGTGACGCCTTCACCGCCGGCACCATCCGCTCCTGGGGCGACCAGGCCCTCGCCGCCCTTGACGAGCACGCCCCCGACGCCGCGTCCTTCGCCGCCGCTCTCGGCCTTTCCGACGACCTCGCCGAGCCCGTCTACTCCCGCGTCCGCGCCAAGCTGGAGCGCGAACCCATCGAGGACCTGCGCGTCGACTTCGAGGACGGCTACCAGGGCGAGGACGAGGACCGGGACGCGGCCCGCGCCGCCCGCCTGATCGCCGAGGCCTACGAGAACGGCACCGCCGCCCCGTACATGGGCATCCGCATGAAGTGCATGGAGGCGCCGGTCCGCGACCGCGGCATCCGCACCCTGGACGTCTTCCTCACCGGCCTGATGAACGCGGGCGGCCTGCCCGGCGGACTCGTCCTGACCCTGCCCAAGGTCACCTACCCCGAGCAGGTCACCGCCCTGGTCCGGCTCCTGGAGGCCTTCGAGAAGGCGCACGGCCTGGAGCCCGGCCGGATCGGCTTCGAGATCCAGATCGAGACCAGCCAGGCCATCCTCGCCGCCGACGGCACCGCCACCGTCGCCCGGATGATCCCGGCCGCCGAGGGCCGCGCCACCGGCCTGCACTACGGCACCTTCGACTACAGCGCCTGCCTCGGCGTCTCCGCCGCCTACCAGGCCAGCGACCACCCCGCCGCCGACCACGCCAAGGCGATCATGCAGGTCGCCGCCGCGGGCACCGGCGTACGCGTCTGCGACGGCTCCACCAACGTCCTGCCCGTCGGCCCCACCGCGAAGGTCCACGACGCCTGGCGCCTGCACTACGCCCTCACCCGCCGCGCCCTGGCCCGCGCCTACTACCAGGGCTGGGACATGCACCCCGGCCACATCCCCACCCGCTACGCCGCCGTCTTCGCCTTCTACCGCGAGGGCTTCGAGCAGGCCGCCGGGCGCCTCGCCCGCTACGCCAACCGGGCCGGCGGCGACGTCATGGACGAGCCCGCCACCGCCAAGGCCCTCAGCGGCTACCTGCTGCGCGGCCTCGACTGCGGCGCCCTGGACATCGCCGAGGTCGCCCGGCTGTCCGGACTGACCCGGGCCGACCTGGAGGGCTTCGCCGCCCCCCGCCGAGGGGACCTGACCCCCTCGGCCGGCTGACGGCCCTCGCCCCGCAGGCCGTCCCCCGGACCGCCGTACACCCTGCCCCGCGCCCCCTCCCCGCCCCTCAGGGGCCTCCCTGCGGGGACTGCGGGGCCGCGGGCCCGTCTGGCCCGCCGGGCCGGCCGTCGCTGCCCGGCTCGCCGTCCGGCCGGCCGCCCGGCCCGGTCCCGGCGTACTGCTCCAGGCCGGACATCGTCACCAGCTTCTCCTCGGCGAACAGCCGGGTGCCCCGGTCGCACAGCCTCCGGTCGGCGCGGGCCCGCGCGGAGAACTCCTCCGGCGTGACGCCGAACAGGGCCCGCAAGCGGGGGAGCGCGGCGAGGAGTGCGGTGAGGAGGACGCGCTGCCGGCCGGGGTGGCGGCGCGGCACGTCCGTGCCGTCGTGGAGGACGCCACGGCGGTTCACATAGGCGTACGCGCCGGGCAGGGTACGGCCGTCCGCCGTCTCGATCCGGACCTCGGGCGCCGGCAGCCAGGCCCGCCGGAAGTTGCCGCCCGGCAGCGGCACGCCCTCGCTGGCGTCGACCACCGCGAGTTGCTCGGCGTCCAGCCAGAGGACGAACAGCTCCCGCACCGCACCGGCCGCCGCGAACGGCGACGCGGACACATAGCCCATGCGGCTCACGTGCGCCGAGACGCCCACGTCGAGGCCGGTCACCCGGGTCTTCACCAGAGGAACGGGCGAATCGACGCCGGCCTCGTCCATCTTGTGGCGCAGCTGTCCGGGGCAGGCGTTGGAGCCGACGGCGAGGACCGGCACCCGGTCCTCGTACGTCAGCCGGCCGAGGGCCAGCAGGCGGTCCCCGGTGAGCAGCCCGGAGTCCTCGGGCCAGGCACCCGGATAGAGCAGCGGGTGCTCGCGCGGCGCGTCGGCGAGGCCGAGCGCGCGCAGGGAGCGGTCGCCGGATCCGGTCACGGGAACCTCAGGGGGCCGGGGGCAGCTCACCGGAGCCGCGCGTGATCAGCCGGGTCGGCAGCTCGATCCGCTCCGGCACGGTCAGGGAGCCGTCCAGCTGACGGAACAGCCGCTCGGCGGCGGTCCGGCCGAGCGCCGCCGCGTCCTGCGCGACGACCGTGACGCCGGGCCGGAGCAGATCGGCCAGCTCGATGTCGTCGAAGCCGACCAGGGCCACCCGGCGGCTGTGCTCGGCCAGCACCCGGATCACCGTCACGGTGACCCGGTTGTTGCCCGTGAAGACCGCGGTGACGGGCGCCGGCCCGGACAGCATGTCCTCGGCCGCGCGGCGCACCCGCGCCGGGTCCGTGGCGCCGAGCGACATCCAGGACTCCTCGACCGCTATCCCGGCGTCCTCCATCGCGGCCCGGTAGCCGCGCAGCCGCTCCGCGGCGGTGTGGATGCGGGGCATGTCGCCGATGAAGCCGATACGGCGGTGCCCGTGGGCGATCAGATGGGCCACGCCGTCGCGGGCGCCGCCATAGTTGTCGGCGAGCACCACGTCCGCGTCGATCTTCCCGGCCGGGCGGTCCACGAAGACCGTGGCGACGCCCGCCCTGATCTCCGGCTCCAGATACCGGTGGTCGTCCCCGGCGGGGATCACCACCAGCCCGTCCACCCGCCGCGCGCACAGCGCCAGCACCAGTTCCTGCTCGCGCTCCGGGTCCTCCGCGCTGGAGCCGTTGATCAGCAGCGCGCCGTGGGCGCGGGCCACTTCCTCGACCGCGCGGCTCAGCGGGCCGTAGAACGGGTCGGCGAGGTCCTCCAGGACCAGCCCGATGCTCGCCGTACGGCCCTTGCGCAGCACCCGCGCGCTGTCGTTGCGGCGGAAGCCCAGCGCCGCTATGGCCTCCTGGACGCGCTGTTCGGTCTCCGGTGTGACGCCCGGCTCGCCGTTGACGACCCGGGAGACCGTCTTCAGTCCGACTCCGGCGCGCGCCGCGACGTCCTTCATGGTGGGCCGGTTGCCGTAGCGGCTGCCGGGGAGACGGTCGGCTCGGCGGATGGTCTCGGGCACGGTGCGGTGTCCTGTCCTGTGATCCACGGGGGTGCTTGGGTCCGTGGGGTTGTACGAGGATGTGGCGTCGAGCATAGAGCCTGGACAACGTTGTCAGGCGCGGGAGAGACTGTCCACCGCACATTCCGGACCCGCGCCCCACCGCAGGACCGGCCGGCCCATCTCCCCTGGTCGACGGGGAGAACACACCTGGTTGACGGGGAGATCCGACTCTGATGCACACCGACCTCGTGGCCGCGCTCGACATCGGCGGCACCAAGATCGCAGGCGCGCTGGTGGACGGCGGCGGCCGGATCGTGGTGCGGGCGCAGCGCCCGACGCCCGCGCAGGAGGACGGCGACACCGTGATGCGGGCCGTCCGCGACGTCCTCGACGAGCTGGCCGCCGTGCCGCTGTGGAGCCGCGTGGACGCCGTCGGCATCGGCAGCGCCGGGCCGGTGGACGCCTCCGCCGGCACGGTGAGCCCGGTGAACGTGCCCGGCTGGCGCGGCTATCCGCTGGTCGAGCGGGTCCGCGCGGCGACCGGCGGGCTGCCCGTCGAGCTGATCGGCGACGGCGTGGCCATCACCGCCGCCGAACACTGGCAGGGTGCCGCGCGGGGGCACGACAACGCGCTGTGCATGGTGGTGTCCACGGGCGTCGGCGGCGGCCTGGTGCTGAACGGGCGGCTGCACCCCGGCCCGACCGGCAACGCGGGCCACATCGGGCACATCAGCGTCGACCTCGACGGCGATCCCTGCCCGTGCGGAGCGCGCGGCTGTGTGGAGCGCATCGCGAGCGGCCCGAACATCGCCCGGCGCGCCCTGGCAAACGGCTGGCGGCCCGGCCCGGACGGCGACACCTCCGCCGCCGCGGTGGCCGCCGCGGCGCGGGCCGGCGATCCGGTCGCCGTCGCCTCCTTCGAGCGGGCCGCCCGCGCGCTCGCCGCGGGGATCGCCGCGACCGCCACCCTCGTGGAGATCGACATCGCCGTGATCGGCGGGGGCGTGGGCAAGGCGGGCGATGTCCTGTTCACCCCACTGCGCCGGGCGCTGTCCGACTACGCCACCCTCTCCTTCGCCCGGCACCTGGAGGTCGCCCCGGCCCAAACGGGCACCGACGCGGGCCTGGTGGGTGCGGCCGCCGCGGTCCTGGCCCACCGCACGGACGCGGCCGCGGCGGGTGTGTGAGGTTCGCGGGGCAACGTCCTGGCCGCGCACGCGTGACCTCGTGCCCCGTTCTCAGTTGAACGGGGCATGAAGAAGCGCAGCATGCTCGCCATCGCCTCCCTCGCCACCGGATTCGTCGTCGCGGCGGTCACCCCGTCGCACGCGCTCGGGGAACAGCTGTCGGGCCTCAACGTGGGCGACAACGTCAGCAGCCTCGACCCGGTCCTCGCCCACGACAGCCTGGACACGGCCGCCGGCGACGACGCGTCCGGCGAGCAGGAGAACTGACCCGGTTCAGGGCCGGAAGGCGCCGGTTCCCCGCCACGGGGACCGGCGCCTTCCGCTTGTGCGCCCTCAACGGGGGCTGGTTTCCGTGGCAGGGTGGAGCGGGCAATCCACAGGGGGCCAACAGAAGAGGGGGAAACGTGACCGTCGTCTGGATCAACGGCACGTTCGGTGCGGGGAAGACGACCACCGCACGGGAACTGATCGACCTGATCCCGAACAGCACGCTCTTCGACCCCGAGGTCATCGGCGGCGCGCTCGCACAGCTGCTGCCGGCCAAACACCTCGCCGAGGTCGGCGACTTCCAGGATCTGCCGATCTGGCGCCGGCTGGTCATCGACACCGCGGCCGCGATGCTGACAGAACTCGGCGGCACCCTGGTGGTCCCCATGACCCTGCTCCGCCAGGACTACCGCGACGAGATCTTCGGCGGGCTCGCCGCCCGCCGGATCACCGTCAGCCATGTGCTGCTCGCCCCGGCCGAAACGATACTGCGCGAGCGGATAGCCCACCGGGAGATCCCACCGGACCTCCCCGACGGCGAGATACGGATACGGCAGTGGGCCTACGACCACATCGAGCCGTACCGCGCCGCCCTCGCCTCCTGGCTCGCCGTCGACGCCCATCTCGTCGACAACGGCCGCCTCACCCCCTACGAGACCGCCGTCCGCATCGCGGCGGCCGTCGCCACCGGCGAGGTGCCCGTCTGCGAGATCGTGCAGACCCCCGAACCCACCGCCGAGACGCTGGCCGCCGGCGTCCTCCTCTTCGACGAGCAGGACCGCGTGCTGCTCGTCGACCCCACCTACAAGCCCGGCTGGGAGTTCCCCGGCGGCGTCGTGGAGCCCGGCGAGGCACCCGCCCGGGCCGGCATGCGCGAGGTCGCCGAGGAGACCGGCATCCGCCTGACCGACGTACCGCGGCTGCTCGTCGCCGACTGGGAACCGCCCACACCCCCCGGCTACGGCGGGCTGCGGCTGCTCTTCGACGGCGGACGCCTCGACTCCGCCGAGACGGCCCGGGTCCTGCTGCCCGGACCCGAACTGCGCGGCTGGCGCTTCGTCACCGAACAGGAAGCCGCCGGCCTGCTGCCGCCCGTACGCTACGAACGCCTGCGCTGGGCCCTGAGAGCCCGCGAGCGCGGAGCGGCACTGTACCTGGAGGCCGGCGTCCCGGTCGGCGACCGGCACGACGGTACGGCGCCCGACACCCCCTAGACAGCGCCCTCCGCCACCTTCCCGAGCACCCGGCCGGCCCCCGCGAGCACCGGATCGCCGTGCCCGAAGCAGGCGACCTCCGCGTCGAGTTCCGCCAGCCGCCGCAGCGACGCGAGGGTGCGCGCCCGGTCCAGGTTGAACACACCGGGCAGCACCGCGCCGTCCACCGGGGACGCGGCCACCGCGTCCCCGGTGAACAGCACCCCGTACCGCGGCAGATGCAACGCGACACTGCCCTCGGTGTGGCCCGGGACGTGGACGACCCGCGCCCCGCCCCCGAAGCCGAGCAGATCACCGTCGGACACTTCCGTCACCTCGGCCGGACGCGGGAAGTCGTCCGGCGGGAGGAGCTTGGCCGCCTCCGCGTGGACCGGGCGCTCCCAGTCCTCGAACACCGGCGGCGGACCGGGCCGTTCACCCCGGACGTACGGCGCGTCCAGACCGTGCGCGTACACCTCCGCCCCGCTCAGCGCGGCGAACTCCGCCGCCCCGCCCACATGGTCCTCGTGGAAGTGCGTGAGCACGATCCGCCGTACGTCGCCCGGGACCCGGCCCAGCCCGGCCACCGCCTCGGCGAGCGCCGCGCCCGAGCCGCCCGGACCGGCGTCGACCAGGGTCAACTCGTCCCCGTCCCGCCAGAGATAGGCCTGGCCGACCGGGAAACGCAGCAGATGCAGACGGGGGAGGAGTTCGATGACGTCCATGGCAGGACGGTAGAAGCCCCCCGCCGCAAGGCGAGGGGCCTTGGCCGAGAGCAGAGCGGAGGCGGTGCCTCAGCTCGCCGCGTAGTTGCGCAGGAACAGCGCCTCCGCCACCGACAGCCGCTCCAGCTCCTCGGGCGACACGCTCTCGTTCACCGCGTGGATCTGCGCCTCCGGCTCGCTCAGCCCGATCAGCAGGATCTCCGCGCGGGGGTAGAGCGAGGCGAGCGTGTTGCACAGCGGGATCGAGCCGCCCTGGCCGGCGTACTGCATCTCCTCACCCGGGTAGGCCACCGCCATCGCCTCCGCCATCGCCTGGTACGCGGGGCTGGTCGTGTCGGCGCGGAACGGCTGGCCCTGACCGATCTGCTCGGTGCTCACCCGCGCGCCCCACGGGGTGTGCGCCTCCAGGTGCGCCTGGAGCAGCTTCGTCGCCTCCGCCGCGTCCACGCCCGGCGGCACCCGCAGGCTCACCAGCGCCCGCGCGCTCGCCTGCACCGACGGGGTCGCGCCGACCACCGGCGGGCAGTCGATGCCGAGCACGGTGACCGCGGGCCGCGCCCAGATGCGGTCCGCGACCGTACCCGAACCGATCAGCTCCACGCCGTCCAGCACCTTGGCGTCCTTGCGGAACTGCTCCTCGTCGTACTGCAGACCGTCCCACGAGGCGTCTGCGGTCAGCCCGTCCACGGTCGTCGAGCCGTCCTCGGCGCGCAACGAGTCCAGCACGCGGATCAGCGCGGCCAGCGCGTCCGGCGCGGCGCCGCCGAACTGGCCCGAGTGCAGATTGCCCGCCAGGGTGTCGACCCGGACCCGGACCAGGGTCATCCCGCGCAGCGTCGAGGTGACCGTCGGCAGGCCCACGCGGAAGTTGCCCGCGTCGCCGATCACGATCGTGTCGGCCTCCAGCAGCTCCGGGTGCGCCTCGGCGTACCGCTCCAGACCGCCCGTGCCCATCTCCTCGGAGCCCTCGGCGATCACCTTGACGTGCACCGGTATGCCGCCGTTCGCCTTCAGCGCGCGCAGCGCGAGCAGGTGCATGATCACGCCGCCCTTGCAGTCGGCGGCGCCCCGCCCGTACCAGCGGCCGTCCCGCTCGGTCAGCTCGAACGGCGGGGTGGTCCAGGCCGCCTCGTCCAGCGGCGGCTGCACGTCGTAGTGCGCGTACAGCAGCACCGTCTTCGCGCCCTCGGGGCCGGGCAGGTAGCCGTACACCGACTGGGTGCCGTCCGGGGTGTCGAGCAGGGCCACGTCCTGGAACCCCTCGGCGGTGAGCGCGTCCGCGACCCAGCGCGCGGCGCCCTCGCTCTCGGCCTTCGGGAACTGGTCGAAGTCCGCCACCGACTTGAAGGCCACCAGTTCGGTGAGCTCCGCCTTCGCCCTGGGCATCAGCGAGGCGACGGTCTCGGCGACCGGATTCGACGACATGGGCACGCTCCTTGTGGGTGCGACGTTGTACGAGTGCGAGTGGTGCCGATCCTCCCACAGCGGCCTCGCGCGATCTTCGCCGTAGGATGCGAAGGACATGGGGGACCCCTGCCCGACCGAGGGCCGGGGGGAGCGGCAGGCGGCGGATCGGGAGCAGCAGACCATCGTGAGCAGCGAGAACTCTTCGGCGGACGACGTGCGGCAGGTGTGGGACGTCGTCGTGGTGGGCGCGGGACCCGCGGGCGCTTCGGCCGCCTACGCGGCGGCGGTGGCCGGACGGCGTGTGCTGTTGCTGGAGAAGGCGGAGCTGCCCCGCTACAAAACCTGCGGCGGCGGCATCATCGGGCCCTCGCGCGACGCCCTGCCGCCCGGCTTCGAACTGCCGTTCAAAGACCGCGTGCACGCGGTGACGTTCTCCCACAACGGCCGCTTCGCCCGCACCCGGCGCTCCAAGCAGATGCTCTTCGGGCTCGTCAACCGGCCCGAGTTCGACCAGCGGCTGGTCGAGCACGCCCAGAAGGCGGGCGCCGAGCTGCGCACCGGCGTCACCGTCCAGCGGGTCGAACAGCACGGCTCGGCGGTCCCGGACCGGCGCACCGTCGCCGTCGTCCTCCAGGGCGGCGAGACGGTGCTCGCGCGGGCCGTGGTCGGCGCGGACGGCAGCGCCAGCCGCATAGGAGCACATGTCGGCGTGAAGCTCGGACAGGTCGACCTCGGCCTGGAGGCGGAGATCCCGGTGCCGGAGACGGTCGCCGAGGACTGGAAGGGGCGGATCCTCATCGACTGGGGGCCGATCCCGGGCAGTTACGGCTGGGTCTTCCCCAAGGGCGACACGCTCACCGTCGGTGTGATCTCGGCGCGCGGCGAGGGCGCCGCGACCAAGCGGTACCTGGAGGACTTCATCGGGCGGCTCGGTCTCGCCGGCTTCGAACCGAGCGTCTCCTCCGGGCATCTGACCCGCTGCCGCGCCGACGACTCGCCACTGTCGCGCGGACGGGTGCTGGTGTGCGGGGACGCGGCGGGGCTGCTGGAGCCGTGGACCCGCGAGGGCATCTCGTTCGCGCTGCGCTCGGGGCGGCTCGCGGGGGAGTGGGCGGTCCGCATCGCCGAGGCGCACGACGCCGTGGACACCCGCCGGCAGGCCCTGAACTACGCCTTCGCCGTCAAGGCCGGGCTGGGCGTGGAGATGGCCGTCGGCAAGCGGCTGCTCCAGGCGTTCGAGCGGCGGCCCGGGCTCTTCCACGCGGCGCTGACCGGTTTCCGGCCGGCCTGGCGGGCGTTCATGGACATCACGCGCGGCTCGACGTCCCTGGGCGAGATCGTCCGGACCCGGCCGATCGCGCAGCGGGCCCTGACCGTGCTCGACCGGCGGGCCGGGGCCTGGTCCGGGGCCGAGACCGAGTCCGCGGGTGCGGCGGGGTCCGGAGCCGGGGCCGGGAACGGGTCGGGATCCGGGAGCGGGAACGGGACCGGGACCGCCGGGGCCGAGGTCAGCTCGTCGTCCTGACGGAAATCGTCTCGATGCGGAAGACGGGGTGGTCGGGGGCGATACGGCGCAGCTCGGCGTCGGGGGAGTGGGGGCCGACGCCGTTGAAGAACACGCCCACCTCGGCCTTCCACCGCTTCAGGTAGGCGCGCAGGAGCGGCGGCTTGTCGTCGTCGGCGACCTCGGTGGCGGTGAAGGCCTCCACGGTCCGGCCGAGACGCAGCTCGCCGCCGCCCGCCGCGCGCATGTTGTGCGTCCACTGGACGTGCCCGCGCGGCGCGACGAGATACCGCCCGCCGTCCACGGTCAGCACGTTCACCGGCGTGGTCCGCCACTCGCCGCTCTTGCGGCCGCGGACGGCGAGGACGCGGGAGCCCCAGACGCTGAGGCCGCGGCGGGTCAGCCAGGCGACGGCGCGGTTGATGACGTTGACGGTGAGCCAGCCGGGCTTGCGGACGTGGGTGGACATGGTTCCCCCTGTCGTGGGTGGGGTGTGGGTCATGGGTGGAGCGTGGGTGCGGGCGCGACCTTGGGCGGGCGCCGCCGTGAGTGTGAGCTGGGCGTCAGCGTTAGTGTGAGCAGTGCTCTCGGTTGTGAGCAGTGTGCACGAGAGCGCTGATCCAAAGCAAGAGCACTGATCTCGAATGTGTGCGCCGATCTCGTTCGCGAGGCTGCTCTCGGACGTGTGCGCTGCTCTCACGCGCGTGCGCTGCTCTCGTTCGCGTGCACTGCTCTCGTTTCAGTGCACCGCTCCCATATCCATGGGAGACTGCCGCCATGAGCAGCAGCGACACGGCAGGCGCGAGCGCCACCCCGAGCGCCCCGCGATATGCCCTCAGCGCCCCCAACGCCCCCAGCGCCCCGCGCGGTGCCCGCGCCCGAGCCCGGATCGAAGTCACGGAAGCCATCAAGGGCGAGGCCCGCCGGCAGCTCGCGGTCGACGGCGCCGCCAAGCTCTCCCTGCGCGCGGTCGCCCGGGAACTCGGCATGGTCTCCTCCGCGCTCTACCGCTACTTCCCCAGCCGCGACGACCTGCTGACCGCGCTCATCATCGACGCCTACGACTCCCTCGGCGAGGCCGCCGAGACCGCGCACGACGCGGTGGCCGACGCCGGACCGGTACGGCGCTGGACGGCCGTGTGCGAGGCGGTGCGCGCGTGGGCGCTCGCGCACCCCCACGAGTACGCCCTGATCTACGGCTCGCCCGTGCCCGGCTACACCGCCCCGCAGGCCACCGTCCCGCCCGCCGCCCGCGTCGGACACCTCCTCATCCGGATCGTGCGCGACGCCCACCGGGGCAAGGGCGTCGCCAGGACCCCGCTGCCCGCCGGGCTGCGCGCCGAGGCCGAGCGCATCGCCGCCGACCTCGCCCCCGACCTCCCGCCGGAGGTCGTGGCCGTGCTGGTCGCGGCCTGGGCGCAGCTGTTCGGGCTGGTCGGCTTCGAGGTCTTCGGCCAGTTCAACCGGGTCGTCGAGGACCGCGAACCGTTCTTCCGCCACGCGGTGGCCCAGCTGGCCCACTCCGTGGGGCTGGTGCACGAGTGAACGACGAGCGGCCCCAGGGTCACTGCCCCGAGGGGCGGCGGTACCCGAGCGGGCGTACCCCGTGAGGAGTACGCATGATCACCTCCCGTGGGGGACGCCGGTGACGCGGGCCGGCGTCTAGCGTGGCGGGCATGGAGGAGCAGCGCGTACGTCCGGGCGGTCCGCCCGCGTGGTGGGGGCACGGGCCGCCGTGGCGGGACGGCGCGGACGGGGAGGAGCGGCGGGCCCGGTGGCCGTGGCGTTCCACCGTGCTGCTCACCGCGTTCGTGCTGGCGGGCTCGCAGATCGCCGCGCGCGGCCAGCTGGACGAGCGGGCCGCCCTCGACCCCTTCGCGCGGGTCCTGCTGCTGATCGCGGCCGGGCAGCTGCTGTGGCGGCACCGGTGTCCGCGGGCCGTGGCGTTCGGTACGGCGGCGACCGTCGCGGTGTACCTGGGCGCCGGGTATCCGTACGGGCCGGTGCTGCTCACGGTCGCCGTCGCCTGCTTCAACGCGATCGTCGCCGGGCACCGCAGGGCCGCCTGGGCGGCGCTCGGCATGCTGTGGGCGGCGCATGTGCTGGTCGCGCACCGGCTGTACCGGTGGCTGCCGCCGTCCGGGGACACGGCGGCCTCCTGGGGGCAGGAGGCGGTGACCGCCGCCTGGGTCGTGGCGATCGTGGCCCTCGCGGAGCTGGCCCGCGCCCGGCGCGAGCAGTGGGCGCGGGAGCGGGCCGAGCGGGCCCAGGGGGCGCGGCGGCGGGCCGACGAGGAGCGGCTGCGGATCGCCCGCGAGCTGCACGACGTCCTCGCGCACAGCCTCTCCGTGATCAACGTGCAGGCGGGCGTCGGACTCGCCCTGCTCGACACCGACCCCGAGCAGGCGCGGACCGCGCTCACCACCATCAAGGGCGCCAGCAAGGAGGCGCTGGGCGAGGTCCGTCAGGTGCTCGACAGTCTGCGCACCCCCGGAGACGCGCCGCGTGCCCCCGCCCCCGGTCTCGACCGGCTGCCCGAGCTGGTGGAGGCGGCGGCGGACGCGGGCCTCGCCGTCCGTGTCGAGGGCACGGCCCCGCGGTTGCCGCCGGCCACCGACCTCGCCGCCTTCCGGATCGTCCAGGAGGCGCTGACGAACGCCGTCCGGCACTCCGGCTCCCGGCACGCGCGCGTGCGGCTCACCCGCGAGGCCGGCGCGCTGCGGCTGCGGATCGACGACGACGGCCCGGCGGCCGGCGCCGACGCGGGCGGTGGCGGCAACGGGCTGGCCGGAATGCGGGAGCGGGCCGCCGCCCTCGGTGGCACCATCGAGGCGGGCGCGCGCCCCGACGGCGGGTTCAGCGTGATCGCCGTACTGCCGCTGGCGCCGCCGCACCGCGAGGAGGAGGACCGGTGATCCGCGTACTGCTCGCCGACGACCAGCACCTGGTGCGGGCCGGTTTCCGGGCGCTGCTCGACGCGCAACCGGACATCGAGGCCGTCGCGGAGGCCGCGGACGGCGAGGAGGCGCTGCGCCGGGTCCGCGAACTGCGCCCGGACGTCGTCCTGATGGACATCCGCATGCCCGTCCTCGACGGACTCGCCGCCACCCGGCGGATCACCCGGGACCCGGGGCTGGCGGACGTGAAGGTGGTCATGCTGACCACGTTCGAGCTGGACGAGTACGTCTTCGAGGCGATCCGCGCGGGCGCCTCCGGGTTCCTGGTGAAGGACACCGAGCCGGACGAACTGCTGCGCGCGGTCCGCGCGGTGGTCGCGGGGGACGCGCTGCTCTCGCCGGGCGTGACCCGGCGGCTGATCGCCGAGTTCGCCGCCCGCTCCAAGGAGCCCGCGGCGGCCGGCGCGCTGGCCGCGCTCACCGAGCGGGAGCGGGAGGTGATGGCGCTGGTCGGCATCGGCCTGTCGAACGAGGAGATCGCCCGCCGCCTGGTCGTCAGCCCTCTCACCGCCAAGACGCATGTGAGCCGCGCGATGGTGAAGCTGGGCGCCCGCGACCGGGCGCAACTCGTGGTCCTGGCCTACGAGTCGGGGTTGGTGCGGCCGGGCTGGCTGGGCTGAGCGTCCGTGCGGAAGCGGACCAGGACCGAGATCACCCGCGCGGCGAACAGCACCGGCGCGACCACCTGAGCGGTGCGCAGCAGCACGGTCTCCGCGATGCCGGGCAGGGTGAACAGCCACACCGGCCCGGCCAGCGCCCCGAAGACCACCGCGGCCGCGAAGGCCGCGCTGCACAGCGCGTATCCGATCTCCACCGTGATGGCGTCCCGTGCGGCCTGGTCGCGCCGTCCCCCGTATGTCGTCATGATCCGATTCTCGCAGCCGTGCGCCCGGCGGGACAACGTGCTCCGCCGGGCGCCGGGGCCTTCCGTCACCTGATGTCACAGGGAGGGGTCCTCAGTCGCGTACCGGCACGCGCTCCGCCTGCGGGGCGGTGGACTCGACGACCACCACGGACGGCCGGCCGCGCCGGGTGCGCAGACCCGTCAGCGAGATCAGCAGGCCGGCGACGGCGATGCCCGTGACCACGACGAGGCCGGGCCGGTAGCTGTCGAGGACTGCCTGAGGGGAGGCGCCAGCCGGCGTGTTGGCGGTGACGACGGCGGTGACCACCGCCAGGAAGATCGCGCCGCCGACCTGCACCGAGGTGTTCAGCAGCCCGGACACCATGCCCTGCTCGTGGTCCTCGACCCCGTTGGTGGCCTGGATGTTCAGCGACGGGAAGACCAGCGCGCAGGCCGCGCCGATCAGCAGCATGCTGGGCAGGATCGCGACCGCGTACACCGGGTCGAGGTCGACGCCGAGGAACAGCGCGTATCCGGCGACCATCAGCGCGAAGCCGGCCGCGATCAGGCGCGGGGTGCCGAACCGGTCGACGATCGCGCCCACCTTCGTCGCGGACAGCGCCACCAGCGCGCCCGCCGGCAGGAAGGCGAGCGCCGTGTGCAGCGCCGACCAGCCGAGCAGCGACTGCATGTACAGGGTCACCAAGAACTGGAAGCCGACGTACGACCCGAAGAAGGCCATGGCGCCGAGCTGGGCGCGGACCTGGGTGCCGGAGCGCAGCACGCCGAGCCGCACCAGCGGTCCCGGTGAGCGCCGCTCGACCAGGACGAACGCCGTCAGCAGCACGGCCACCGCCAGGAAGGACAGCAGGGTGCGAGTGGCGGCCCAGCCGGCCTCGGGTGCCTGGACGACGGTGAAGACCAGCAGCAGCATCGCGGCGGTGCCGAGGACGGCGCCGGGGATGTCGTAGCCGCGGTGCTCGCGTTCGCGGGTGCTGTGCGGGAGCAGCTTCAGACCGGCGAGCAGGGCGATCAGGGCGATGGGCGCGGGCAGCAGCATGGTCAGGCGCCAGCTGGCCTCGGTGAGCAGACCGGACAGCACCAGGCCCATGGAGAAGCCGGTGGCCGCGCAGGTGGTGTAGATGGACAGGGCCCGGTTGCGCAGCGGGCCCTCGGGGAACGTCGTGGTGATGATCGACAGGCCGGCCGGGGCGGTGAACGCCGCGCTCAGCCCCTTGATGAAGCGGCTGGCGATGAGCAGCGGGCCGGAGTCGACGAGTCCGCCGAGGAGCGAGGCGAGGGCGAAGACACCCAGCGCCACGAGGAAGACCTGGCGCCGGCCCAGCAGGTCGGCGGTGCGTCCGCCGAGCAGCAGCAGGCCGCCGTAGCCGAGGATGTAGCCGCTGACGATCCATTGCAGGGTCGAGGTGGACAGACCGAGGTCGGCGCCGATGGACGGCAGGGCCACGCCGACCATGGACACGTCGAGCGCGTCCAGGAACATGGCGGCGCAGAGCACGAGCAGGGTGCCCCACAGGCGAGGTGTCCAGCGCACCTCGGAGGACGGGGCGTCGGTGAGCGGAGAGGTCATGACCGGGACACTACATGCATGCGCATCAGATGCAATCGCATTTAATTCCGATGCAATAAAACGGTTTCTCTGCTACGGTGCGGACATGGCGGCGAAGAAGGCGGCCGAGCAGGCGCTTGTGGAGCAGTGGCGGGACATCCTGGCGGTGCACGCCCGCACCCAGGGAGAGCTCGACCGGGCCCTGCACGGGCACGGTCTGTGCGCCAGCGACTTCGAGGTCCTCGACGTGCTGGCCGAGGGGGAGCGGCCGAAAGGCCCGTGCAGTTACCGCGTGCAGGAGATCTCCGGGCACATCCACCTCAGCCAGAGCGCGCTGTCCCGGCTGATCGCCCGGCTGGAGAAGGACGGGCTGGTCAGCCGCGGCATGTGCGAGGAGGACCGGCGCGGCGTCCGCGTGGCCCTCACCGACAAGGGACGCGCCCTGCACGCCGAGGTGCTGCCGGTGCACCGGGCGGTACTGGCCCGGACGCTGAGGGGCGAGACGGACGACGCCGGTGACCCGAACGACTCGGGTGGCCCGGGCGACGCGGGCGGTCCGCAGGGTGCGGACGACGGGGCGCGCGCGGCGGGCTCGGAGGGTGCCGCGGCCGGCTGACCCGCGGGACCCGCGGCCGGCCGGCGTCCTCAGACCGCCGACCGCTCCCGCCACAGCGCGGCCAGCGCCCGGTCGCCCGTGACCGACGGCACGGGCACCCGGTTCCACAGTGCCAGATACAACTCCCCTGCCGTGCCCGACAGTTCGCAGTCCGCCTCCCCGGAGTCGTCGCGCGCGGTCACCGGGGGCTCCGGGGACAGCCGTACGGTCCACACCGCGTCCGCGTCCGTGGCGCGCACCCGCAGGGTACGGGGCGTCTGCGTGCGGACCCGGCTGCGGGAGCGGGCGTGGAAGCCGCGCAGCAACTCGTCGATGCCGTCCGCCGCGAGGTCCGGCGCGACCGGGTCCGGGGTGCCGCCGAGGGCCGCCTGCGCGTCGTAGCGGTGCACGGTCGTCTCGTGCGCCTGGCGGCGCGCCCAGAACTCCAGTGGTGACGGCGCCGGCAGGAACGTGAAGCAGACGACGTCGGGCGCCGCCCCGGAGAGGGTGTCGACGAGTCCGCTGTGGCTCTCGCGGTACCAGTCCACCAGCTCCGCCCCGTCCAGGCCGGGAGGGTCGCCGATGGGGCGTCCCTCCGTGCGTCCTTCGCGGACGTACGACGCGGCCCAGCGGTGGACCGCGCCGAGGTGGCGCAGCAGATCGCGTACCTGCCAGCCGGGACAGGTGGGGACCTTGGCGTCCGTACCGGCCTGTTCGGCCGCTGCCGCGAGCAACCGGCCCTCCCGGTCGAGGGTTTCGATGAAACGGCCCGTCTTCGGGGCGGTGGGTGCCATGCGGGCGAGTGTGCCGGATGGAGTGCGCTCCAGCGCAAGGGAGTTTCCGCACACGCGTCGACGAGGCGTGCCCCGCACGGGCGTTCACACGGGCGTTCAGGGGTGCTCCGGGGCCGCGGAGGCCGCGCGACCGGGTGTCGACCGGTGGCGCTTCGACCACGCTCAACGGCGGCCTCGTCCAGCAGGCGATCGCCGCCCGGGACGAGATCGACAGGACCCAGTCCTACCGTGCCGTCGCCCCCGCCGACGGGGTCCAGAGCTACCAGGCCAGGCCACCATCCGCGCAGGTGGCCGGGAGTTCGCGTCAGATGGCCGTGACGCGCCGCGTCGTCAGGCCGATCAGCGCGGCGAGCGCGGCGAGCACGGCGACGCTGGTGAGCGCGGCCGGCAGGGAGAACCAGTCGGCCATGAAACCGATGGCGGGCGGACCGAGCAGCATGCCGCCGTAGCCCAGTGTCGAGGCGACGGCCACCCCGTTCGAACCGGAGAGGGCTCCCGCGCGCTCCACGGCGACCGGGAAGAGATTGGCGAGACCGAGGCCCGCGACCGCGAACCCGAGCAGTGCCGCCCACAGCCAGGGCGCGAGGGCGCCGAACAGCATGCCCACCGCCGCGGTGGCACCGCCCGCCACCACCGTGCGGGTCCGGCCCAGGCGCTCCAGCAGCACCGTACCGCTCAGCCGGCCCACGGTCATGGCCAGGGCGAAGCAGGAGTAGCCGCTCGCGGCGACGCCGGGGGAGGCGCCGAGATCCTGCTCCAGGTGCAGCGCGCCCCAGTCGGCCAGGGCGCCCTCGCCGTAGGCGGTGCACAGGGCGATCAGACCGAAGACCAGGACGAGGGCGCGGGTGCGGCGATCCGGGCGGTCCGGGCGCTCCGAGCGGTGGTCCTTGTGGTCCGGGCGGTCCGAGTGGTCTGGACGGTCCGGGCGCTCCGGGTGAGGTGCGGCGCCCGCCGTGGGGCGCGGCCGTTCCGGGGGCCGGGGCAGCCGGTGGCGCAGCAGCCCCGGTGCCGCGACCGCGGTGACCACCAGGCCGACGACGGCCAGCCCCAGCAGGTGCCGGGTGGGCGACACCGCCCCGGCCACCAGCGCGCCGAGCCCCGCGCCGAGCATCCCGCCCAGGCTGAACGCCGCGTGGAAGCTCGGCATGACCGGCCGGCGCAGCGCGGCCACCAGATCCACGGCGGCGCTGTTGAAGGCCACGTTGATCCCGCCGTACGCCGCTCCGAACACCAGCAGCACCGCGCCCAGCGTGAGCGCGGAGTGGGTGAGCGGGGGCAGGGCGACGCTCAGGGAGAGCAGGACGGCGCAGACGACGGTGACCCGGTGGTTGCCGAACCGCCGGCACAGCCGCCCGGTCAGCGTCATCGTGACGACGGCGCCGGCGGACACGCCGAGGAGGGCGAGTCCGAGGCCGCTGGGCGACGCGCCGGTCTGTTCCTTGATGGCGGGGATCCGGACGACCCATCCCGCGAAAACGAAGCCGTCGAGGGCGAAGAAGGTGGTCAGGGCGATGCGCAGACGGGTGAGCTGGCTGGGGTGACCCGGCACGACACTGTGCGAACGGGTTTTGTTTATTTGCGGCACAAAATCAGACTAGGAGGGGGACCGGGGGCGGGCAAGGGGGCGGACAAGGCCTCGGAGCCGGGCTTGTAACGCCCGTATGGCGTCGCCACGACGGTGTCGTTGCAGTACCGGCCGGCCCGGCGGGGACTTGTTGACCGGTGTTTGACGCGTCGTTAGGTTCGGCCTCATGCGGACCTCCGAGCGCTTTTACCGGCGGCGGGCCATCGATTTCATGCGGGTCGCCACCGCGGTGTGTAGCTGACGTTCCACCGCGGCCACTTCCTCCCGATCTCCCGCTCCGAAGGCGTCCATGATCGCTCATATACGCATGCCCGCAACCAGGGCCGCGGCTGTCGCGGCCACGTCCGCTCTCGTTCTGCTGCTGACCTCGTGCGTGGACAACGCACAGACCGCCTCGGTCGGCAAGGACGTCTCCGGCCGGGACATCCCGGCCACCGTCTCGCCTGACACCACCCTCACCGTCGGATCACCGGAACTCAAGGTCGCGCTCGAGTTGTCGGGGCAGATCGACAAGCTGCCCTTCGAGGTCGAGTGGGCCAACATCAGCGGTGGTCCCAAGTGCTCCGAGGCCTTCCGGGCGGGCGCGCTCGACGTCTGCTCCGCCGCGGACATCCCGGCGATCAACGCCTACTGGACGGGTCTCGACACCAAGCTCGTGGCGGCCAAGTTCCGCAAGGACCCCCTGCGGTACCCGGTCTACGAGCTGGGCATCGCGCCCGGCGCGGGCATCAAGACCCTCGCCGACCTGCGCGGGAAGAAAATCGCCTACAGCCCGGGGCAGGCGCAGGGCGCGCTCGTGCTGCGGATCCTGCGCAAGGCCGGCCTCACCCAGGACGACGTCGAACTCGTCGAGCTGGCCAGCACCGACGACGTCTATCCCACGGCGCTCGGCAACCGCCAGGTGCACGCCGCCCCCATCGCGGACGTCAACATCAAGCGCTATCTCGCGAAGTACGGGAAGGACGGCGCCACCACCGTCCGGCACGGACTGCGCGACGATCCCGAACATCTGTGGGCGCTCACCGACTCCGTCAGCGACCCCGGGAAATCCGCCGCGATCAGGGAACTGGTGGAAATCTGGGCGCGCGCCCGCATCTGGATCGACACACATCCCGAGGAATGGGTCGAGGGTTTCTACGTCAAGGACCAGGGCCTGAGCCGCGAGGACGGCGCATACCTCGTGGAGCGGGCCGGACATCCGGACATTCCGGCGGACTGGGACGCGGCCATCCGGCGTCAGCAGCAGACCATCGACCTGCTGGCGAGAGAACAGAAGCGTGAGGCCTTCGACGCGAACGTTCTCTTCGACCGCCGCTACGAATCCGTGGGCGCCGACGCCATCGAGGGAACCGGAGAGGCGGGTGCCGGGAAGGCCGCCGCGGACCGCACCGCGGGAGACGCCGCATGAGCGCCGCCGTCTTCGGCCATCAGCCGACCCCGCCCCCGTCACCGGCCTCCCCACCCGTGACCTCCTCGTCCCCGGCCTCCTCGTCCGCCGGCTCCCCACCCGCGGTGCCCTCGTCCACGGGCTCCCCACCTGCGACCTCATCGTCGACGGCCACCCCACCCCCAGACTCCTCGCCCTCACCCTCCTCCTCCGCCGGACCCCGCCGCCGCCCCCGCCCGCGGCTCGCCCCCGGACGTCCCGTGCCGTACGGGTGGGCGCTCGGCCCGCTGCTGCTGTTCGCCCTCTGGGCGGGCGGCTCCGCGGCCGGGCTGCTCGATCCGCGCAGTCTGCCCTCGCCGTGGACCGTCGCCGCCACCACCGGTGACCTCCTCGCCGACGGACGGCTCCAGGACCACCTCGCCACCTCCGCCCAGCGGGCCCTCCTGGGACTGCTGTTCGGCGTCGCGGGCGGGCTGCTGCTCGCGCTCGTCGCCGGGCTCAGCCGGATCGGCGAGGCGGTCATCGACGGCCCGGTGCAGATCAAGCGGGCCATCCCCTCGCTGGCGCTGATCCCGCTGCTCGTCCTGTGGTTCGGCATCGGCGAGACCATGAAGGTCGTCACCATCGCCCTCGGCGTGTTCGTCCCCGTCTACATCCACACCCACAACGGGCTGCGCGCCATCGACCACCGCTACGTCGAACTCGCCGAGACCGTCCGGCTCGGCCGGCTCGCGTTCGTCCGGCACGTCGTCCTGCCCGGTGCGCTGCCCGGCTTCCTGCTCGGGATGCGCTTCGCGGTGACCGCCGCGTGGCTCGCGCTGGTCGTCGTGGAACAGGTCAACGCCACCAGCGGCATCGGCTACATGATGGAGCTCGCGCGGACCTACGGGCAGACCGACGTCATCCTCGTCGGCCTCGTCGTGTACGGCCTGTTCGGGCTCTTCTCCGACGCCCTGGTGCGGCTCGTGGAGAGGGGGACGCTGTCATGGCGACGCACCCTCGGCAGCTGACCGGCGCGGAACCCCGCGACGGCGAGCGGGCCGCCGTCCGGATCGAGCAGCTGGTGCGCTCCTTCGGGCAGCGCCGAGTCCTCGACGGACTCGACCTCACCATCGCACCCGGCGAGTTCGTGGCCCTGCTCGGCCGCAGCGGCTCCGGCAAGAGTACCCTGCTGCGGGCGCTCGCCGGGCTCGACCGGGACGTACGGGGCAGCGGCACCCTCGTCGCCCCCGACCACCTCTCCGTCGTCTTCCAGGACGCCCGGCTGCTGCCCTGGAAACGCGTGCTGGACAACGTCGTCCTCGGCCTGACCGGGCCGGACGCCGAACAGCGCGGCCGGGACGCCCTCACCGAGGTCGGTCTGCGCGGACGCGAACGCGCCTGGCCCGTGGAACTCTCCGGCGGCGAGCAGCAGCGCGTCTCGCTCGCCCGTTCCCTGGTCCGTGAACCGCGCCTGCTGCTCGCCGACGAACCCTTCGGCGCGCTGGACGCCCTCACCCGGATCAGGATGCACGCCCTGCTGCGCCGGCTGTGCGCCCGGCACCGGCCCGCCGTGCTGCTCGTCACCCACGACGTCGACGAGGCGATCGTCCTCGCCGACCGCGTGGTGGTGCTGGACGAGGGCCGGATCGCCGCCGACCTGCCGGTGGAGCTGCCCGCCCCGCGCCGCCCCGACGGCCCCGAGTACGCCGCGCTGCGCGAGCGCCTGCTCGTCCGGCTGGGCGTGGACCCGCTGGAGGAGGTGACCCCCGTATGACCGGGCGACGCCAACTGCACCTGAACCTCTTCGTCTACCCGGGCGGCCACCACGAGGCGGCCTGGCGCCACCCCGGCACCGATCCGGAACGGCTGCTGGACATCGGCTTCTACCAGGAACTGGCCCGCGCCGCCGAGGACGCCACGTTCGACGCCGTGTTCCTCGCCGACGGGCCGTCCCTCGCCGACGACGTCCGGTACGCCAGCCGCTTCCGGCTGGAACCGTTCACCTGGCTGGCCGCCATCGCCGCGGCCACCGAGCGGATCGGGCTGGTCGCCACCGCGTCCACCACCTACACCGAGCCGTACAACCTGGCCCGGCTCTTCGCGTCCCTGGACCATCTGAGCCGGGGCCGGGCCGGCTGGAACATCGTCACCACCGGTGCCCCGCAGGCCGCCGCGAACTTCGGCCTCGACGCCCACCCCACGCACGCCGAACGCTACGACCGCGCCGACGAGTTCGTGGACGTCGTCACCAGGCTCTGGGACAGCTGGGAGGACGAGGCACTGGTCGCCGACCAGAAGACCGGCCTGTTCGCCGACACCGACCGCATCCACCCCATCGACCACCAGGGCCGTCACTTCCGGGTGCGTGGCCCCCTCAACACACCGCGCAGCCCCCAGGGCCGCCCCGTCTACGTCCAGGCCGGCTCCTCACGGGACGGCCGCGCGTTCGCCGCCCGCCACGCCGAGGCCGTCTTCACCGCCCACCAGACGCTGGCGAGCGGACAGGAGTTCTACGCCGACATCAAGAGCCGGGCGGCGGCACTCGGCCGGGACCCGGACCTGGTGCTCGTCCTGCCCGGCATCAGCCCGTACATCGCCTCCACCGAGGCGGAGGCGCACGCGCTGCGCCGGGAGTTCGACGAACTCGTCCAGCCCGCCTACTCGCTGGACCTGCTGCACCGGCTGCTCGGCGTCCGGCTCACCGCCGACCGGCTCGACGAGCCCTTCCCGCGCCAACTCGTCGAACCCGGCGGCGAACGCGGCAACGGCAGCCGCTTCCGGCTGGTCCTCGACATCGTCGACCGCGAACGGCCCACCGTCCGCGAGCTGCTGCACCGCCTCGCCGGGGCCCGCGGCCACCAGGTCGTCGCGGGCACCCCGGAGCAGATCGCCGACCACATCCAGGAGTGGTTCGAGCACGGCGCGGCCGACGGTTTCAACATCATGCCGCCCTGGCTGCCCGGCGGCTTCGGTCTCTTCGCCGACCACGTCGTGCCGATCCTCCGCGCCCGCGGCCTGTTCCGCACCGCCTACCGGGGCACCACCCTGCGCGACCACTACGGACTCCCGCGCCCCGCCGCCGTATCCGTGACACCCCTGACACCCGCGATCTCACCGAAGGACCCCGCATGAGTGCGCTCAGATCCCGACTCGCCCTCTCCGCGCTGGGCGCGACCGCCCTGCTCACCACCTCCGTCGCGGTCCCGCAGGCCACCGCGGCCGGCCACGACCGGGCCGCGACCGCGCTCACCTGGTACGACGCCACGGCCGAGACCATCGCGACGGCCGGGGCGCCCACCCAGGTCACCAACAGCCGCACCTGGGCGATCGGCTGGCTCGCGGCGGCCCGCGCGACCCGCGCGGTGCCCGACGGCGTGGAACGCCGCCCCTACCAGGAGGCGGCCCTCGCCGCGGCCGTGCACCGCGCCCTCGTCACCCTCGTCCCGAGCCGCGCAGAACAGCTCGACGCCCAGCTGACGGCGACCCTCGACGCCGTCCCCGACGGCCCCGCGGAACGCCGCGGTGTCGCCGCCGGACAGCGCCAGGCGGACCTCGCCCTCGCCGAGCGGCGGGGCGACGGGCTCGATGCCGCGTCCGTGAACGCGCCCTACGCCGTGCGGCCCGCCGCACCCGGCGTGTGGCAGCCCACGCCGCCCGCGTACGCCCCGGCCACCCAGTACGGCAACCGCCTCGCCCGGCCGTTCGCGCTCACCACCGCCGCCCAGTTCCGGCTGGGCCCGCCGCCCGCGCTCGACTCCGCGCGCTACGCCGCCGACCTGGCCGAGGTGCGGGCGTACGGCGCGGCGGACAGCGCGGTGCGCAGCGCCCGGCAGACGGAGACCGCCGCCTTCTGGTACGGCTCCTCGCTCACCCTCTACACCGAGCCGCTGCGGGTCGCGCTCTCCCGCACCGAGCGGGGCGTCGCCGGGCAGGCGCGGCTGGTGGCGCTGTTCCACACCGCGCTCGTGGACACGCAGATCGCCACCTCCGACAGCAAGTACGCCTACGAGCGGTGGCGTCCGGTGACCGCGATCCGCACCGGCGCCCTCGACCCCGACCCCGCCTGGACGCCGCTGCACACCACCCCCGCGCACCCCGACTACCCGAGCGGCCACGCCACCTACTCCGGCGCCGCCGAGACGGTCCTGTCGGTGCTCACCGGCCCCCGCACCGCCCCGTTCGACCTGACCAGCCCCACGGCGCCCGGCGTGACCCGCACCTACACCGCCTGGAAGCAGCTGTCCGAGGAGAACGTGGACGCCCGGGTGTGGTCCGGCATCCACACCCGCACGGCCGACGAGGCCGGCATCACCCTCGGCAGGGACGTCGCCCGCCACACCCTCCGCCACGCCGACCGCCTCCTCACCGCCCGCTAGAACCCGCCCTCCTCGGCAGCCGGCACGCGCCGGCTCGCCCTCACAGCGCGCGTGCCGCATAAGCCCTGACATCCGCGTCCGAGTCCCCGGTCGCGGCCGTCAGGGCCGTCCGCGCGTCCGGGGCGGACCGGTGGCGGGTCAGGGCCAGCACGGCCGCCTTGCGGACGTCGGTGTTCGGGTCGGTGACCGCCGCGGCCAGCGCGGGTACGGCCACGGCCCGGTCCGCGGCCGACAGGGCGGCGGCCGCACCGGCCCGCGCCGGACTTGGGCGGGGCCACGTAGTCGTGCACGAACCGCCGCAGCGTGTACTCGACCTGGGGCTGCGTCGGGCCGTCCGGGTGGCGCAGCGGCCGGTAGACCAACTCGTGCACCTCGCGCAGCTGGTCCTCGGGCAGGGCGCCCCCGTACGCCGCGTACCGCGCGGCGTCCGCGCCCGCGAGGTCGCCGACAACGAACGCGCCGATCATGTAGTTGTGCGGGACGCAGGCCAGGTCGCCGGCCGCGTACAGCCGGGGCACGGTCGTGCGGGCGTGGTCGTCCACCCGTACGGTACTTCTCGGCGACCACCACCGTGCCCACGCCGGGCAGGCGCTCCACCAGGCCTTCGGCGCGCAGCAGGTCGAGGGCCTGGCGGACGGCGTTGTGGGAGGCCCGGTAGTCGGCGGCGAGCACCGACTCGTGCGGCAGCGTGCCGGACGGGAAGCACCCGCTCGGCAGCTGGCGGCGCAGCAGGTCGGCGAGCTGGCGGGCCTGGTCCGCGCGCAGCCGGCGCCGGGTGCGGTGAGCGGCGACGGTGGGCGCGCCCTGGCCGGCGTGGTCGCGGATGCGGTCGGTGGGCATGTCCGGGACCCTAGCGGCGGCGCCGCGCGTGTGGTGTTGCCGGAGTGTTGTGCCATCTGACTGCCCGCCGAGTACGGCGCTGACCTGCGAATTTCCCCGTCCGGGCGGGGAGATGCGCCAGTCGCTCCGGTGGCCCGTACGCCGAGCCGAGTACGCGCGGTCGCTCCCGTCGCAGGACGCGTCCGCGGCCGGGTCCCGGCAGCGTGGGAGGCGTGAAACTCAGCCGTCCCGCACGCCGGGCTCTCCTCGTCGTCCATGTGGCCGCCTCCGCGAGCTGGCTCGGGCTCACGCTCGGGCTGCTCGCCCTGGGGATCACCGCCGCCACCACCGGTCCGGCGCCGGCCGTGGCGGCCTGTGTCCGGGCCATGAAGCTGTTCGCCGACTGGCTGCTGCTGCCGGCCGCGCTCCTCACCCTGCTCAGCGGGCTGGTGCTGGCGCTCGGCACCGCGTGGGGGCTGGCGCGGCACCGGTGGGTGTACACCAAGTTCTGGCTCACCCTCGCCACCACCGCGGCCACGGCCTTCGCGCTGCGTCCGGGCGTGAACGAGGCGGTCGCCGCGGCGAGCGGCGGACGGCCGCTGCCGGACGCCGGCGACCTCCTGTTCGGCCCGGTCGTCTCGCTGACCGCCTACGTCTTCATGACGGCGATCTCGGTCCTGAAGCCCTGGGGCCTCACCCGCCGGGGCCGCGGGTCGCGGGCGGCGGAGTCCGGGCGTACGTCACCGGCTGCCGGGCGGACCCGGCAGCCGGTCTGAGCCTGGGGTTGCCGACGCGCTCCGGCGGTCGCCGAGGGCGCGCCGGCGGTCCTCAGCGGCTCCCGGTCCAGGTGTGGGCCACGTCGATGACGACCCGGTCGGCCACCTGGGTCACCCGGAACGGCAGGCGGGCGCGGACGCCCAGGCCGATCTGGGTCTCGCCCTCGAAGCTGCCCGCGAAGCGGGTGTCGCGGAAGGTGCGGTACCCGGTCAGGTCGACGCCGGGCAGGGGGCGCCCCACCCGGCCGGGATAGGTGGGCGCGCCGGTGTCGGGGTCGTAGGCGGGGGCGGTGACCCGCACCTCGAGGACGGCGCCGCCGGCGACCGGGACGGGGCGCCCCGATCCGTCCTGGTGGAGGCGTTCGACGTAGCCGACCCGGTAGCCGACGTTCTTCCCGCCGCCGGGGATGTCGACGACGAGCCGGTCGAAGCAGGCGTGGCGGCCGGCCCGGATGTCCGTCACCGGTGCCGTGGTGCCCGCGTCGGCGGTCTTGGCGCGGCTGCCCCAGCCGGTGGGGCAGGCCGTGGCCTGGGTGGTGGTGAGCGCGGTGGCCTGGGCCGGCACCGTCGCCGCCGCCAGTGTCGCGCCCATGAGCGCGACTGCCGCCCATGCTGTTCGTGTACGTGCCATGGTGTCCCCCGGGGGGATGAGCTGTCCGTTATCAGGTGAGACAGCCGGGTTCCCGGAATGGTTGCGCTCTTTCCGCGAAAACCGGACAGCGGCCGTACGCCCGACCGGTGAGGCCGGACGGACGGCCGCCGCCGTGCCCGGATCAGGCGCTGGGCGCCGGGTAGGTCGGGTACTCCACCCCGGAGACGTGCTGGACGACGCGGATCACCTGGCACGAGTAGCCGAACTCGTTGTCGTACCACAGGTACAGGATCGCGTTGTCGCCGTCGACCTTGGTGGCGCCGGCGTCCACGATGGACGCGTGGCGCGAGCCGATGAAGTCGCTGGAGACCGCGTCGGGCGCCGTGGTGAAGTCGATCTGGCGCTTGAGCGGCGAGGTCAGCGAGACGTTCCGCAGGTAGTCCAGGACCTCCTCGCGGGTGGTCTCGCGGCCCAGGCGCAGGCTGAGGATCGCGATCGACACGTCCGGCACCGGCACGCGGATCGAGCTGCCGGTGATCGGCGCCTTCAGGTCCGGCAGCGCCTTGGCGACGGCCGAGGCGGCACCCGTCTCGGTGATCACCATGTTGAGCGGCGCGGACCGGCCGCGGCGGTCGGCCTTGTGGTAGTTGTCCAGCAGGTTCTGGTCGTTGGTGAACGAGTGGACGGTCTCCACGTGGCCGCGCAACACGCCGAACTCGTCGTCCATCGCCTTCAGCGGCGGGACGATCGCGTTGGTGGTGCAGGAGGCGCAGGACAGGATCTTCTCGTCCGGCTTGATCGTGTCGTGGTTGACGCCGTGCACGATGTTCGGGACGTCGCCCTTGCCCGGCGCGGTCAGCACGACCTTGTCGATGCCGGGACGCAGGTGCTTCGACAGGCCCGCGCGGTCGCGCCACTTGCCGGTGTTGTCGATGAGGATGGCGTTCTTGATGCCGTACGCCGTGTAGTCGACCTCGGAGGGGTCGTCGGCGTAGATCACCTTGATGGTGTTGCCGTTGGCGACGATCGTGCCGGCTTCCTCGTCGACGGTGATCGTGCCCTGGAACTGGCCGTGGATCGAATCGCGGCGCAGCAGCGAGGCCCGCTTCACGAGGTCCTGGTCGCCGCCGCCGCGCACCACGATCGCGCGCAGCCGCAGCCCGTTGCCGGAGCCGGCCTTCTCGATGAGCAGGCGGGCGACGAGGCGGCCGATGCGGCCGAAGCCGTACAGGACGACGTCGCGGCCCTCGCCGCGCTCGATCTTGTTGGCGCCGGTGGCGCCGGCGACGGCCTCGGCGGTGAAGTCCTCGATCGACAGGCCGCGGTCGTCGGCCTTGTAGGTGGCCGCGAGCATACCGATGTCGATCTGGGACGGGCCGAGGTCGAGCGTGGTCAGCGCCTGCAGGAACGGCATCGTCTCGGTGACCGACAGCTCCTCGCCGGCGATCTGCCGGGCGAAGCGGTGGGTCTTGAGGATGCTGACGACCGACTTGTTCACCAAGGAGCGGCTGTGGAGGAGGACGGTGACGTCCCGCTCCCGGTGCAGCTTCCCGATGATCGGGATCATCGACTCCGCGATCTCTTCGCGGTTCTTCCAGTTCGTGAACGAGTCCTCGTTGACAGTCACAGATCCATCTTTCGAGCTAGGTGGCGCTCAGATGATAACCATGCTTGCGTCCGGTGACTGTGACCGGGGTCGCTCCGGCACGTATCCGCGAGCACTCTTGACAGGGTGCGTACTGTTTCGCCACGTTTGAGCCTCGCGGCGCAGTTCTGGGGGGAGCGGTCGGCATGCGAAGCTCGCGCAGCATCACGGTGCACGGACCGGAGGAACTGGACGCCCCGCTGACGCGGGCCTGGCACCGGGCGATGGACGCGTCGCCCGAGTACGCCAACCCCTTCCTCGCACCCGAGTTCACGGCCGGCGTCGGCCGCCACCGCACCGGGACCCGGGTGCGGGTGGCGGTGCTGCGGGAGGGTGGGGAACCCGTCGGGTTCCTGCCCCACGAGCGGGGCCCCCTCGGCGTCGGCCGGGCGATCGGCCTCGGCCTGTCCGACTGCCAGGCCCTCGTGCACCTGCCCGGCGTCACCTGGGAGACCCGCGAGCTGCTGCGCGCCTGCGGGCTGGCCCTCTTCGAGTTCGACCACCTCGTCGCGCAGCAGCAGCCGTTCGCCGCGCACGTCACCGGCACGTTCGCCTCACCGGTCGTCGACCTCGGGCCCGGCGACGGCACCGACTACCCGCGGTGGCTGCGCGCCACCTACCCCGGCCTGGCCAGGACGGTGCTGAAGAAGGAACGCCGCCTCGGCCGCGACCTCGGCGAGGTGCGCTTCGCAGCCGACGAGCGCGACCCGCGGATGCTGCGCCGGCTGATGGCGTGGAAGTCCGCCCAGTACCGCAGAACCGGGCGGATGGACCGGTTCGCGCGGCCCTGGATCGTCGACCTCGCCGACGACCTGTTCCGGCAGCGCGAGGAGCACTTCACCGGCGTGCTGTCCGTGCTCTACGCCGGTGACCGGCCGGTCGCCGCGCACTTCGGACCCCGTTCCCGCACCGTGCTCGCCGCCTGGTTCACCGCCTACGACCCGCAGCCGCGCTCCTACTCGCCCGGCCTGCTGATGCACCTGCGGATGGCCGAGGCCGCGCGCCGGGACGGCGTCCGCGTCATCGACTCCGGGCGCGGCGACAAGGAGTACAAGGACTGGCTCAAGACCCGGGACCTGCGGGTCGGCGAGGGGTTCGCGACCCGCCCGCACCCGGTGGCGGCGGCCCACCGGTTGTGGCGCGGACCCGTGCGCGGGCTGCGCAACACCGTCCTCGCCCACCCGCGCCTGCGCGAGCCCGCCGACCGCCTGCTGAAGACCGCCGGCACCCTGCGCACCGGACGCGCGGCCGGCGCCCTCGCGCGCACCCGGACGCACTGAGTCCCACCCCCTGCCCGCCACCGTCCCCGCCCGCCGTGACACGACGGCCCACGCCCTCCCGACGTGCCGCCGGTCCCGGCGACCCACCCCAACGGCTTTCACGGAAGGACGGAAGAGGTGACGATGCCGTACGGCTCGCGGCTCGCCGCGGCGATGACACGGCGGCTCGGACGCGAGTGCGTCTACACCCCCTCGGCCCGGCTGGCCCTCTACCTGGCCCTGCGGCGCTGGTGCCGGCCGGGCGCCCGGGTGCTGATGTCCCCGGTCAACGACGACGTGATCCTCTTCGTGGTCCTCGCCGCCGGACTGCGCCCCGTCCAGGCACCCGTGAACGTCTGGGACGGCAACATCGACCCGGACGCCGTCCCCGACACCACCTGGCGCACCGTCGACGCCGTCCTGACCACCAACCTGTACGGCATGCCCGACCGGGTCGAGGACCTGCGCCGGCGCTGCGACGCCCTCGGCATCCCGCTCATCGAGGACGCGGCGCACGCCATCGGCACCCACGTGGACGGCCGGCCCATCGGCACCTTCGGCACGGCGGCGGCCTTCAGCCTGTCCAAGCACGTGGCGGCGACGGCCGGCGGCTTCCTCGCCGTCCAGGACGCCCGCACCCGCCGCGAACTGGAACTCCTGCGCGACGATCTGCTGGTCCCGCGCCGGCTGCGCGCCGACCTGGCCACCACCCTGCGCCCCCTGGCCCGGTCCACCGTGCGCACCCTGCACCTGGTGCGGCCCGTGTGGCGCTCCATGCGGCGCCTCGGTCTGCTCGAACGCGACGACTTCCGGATGGCCCTGCACGCCCCCCGCCTCACCGGCTCCGCGCGCGAGGCGCCCAGCCTCACCGCGTACGAACCCTGGGTCCGCGTCGACCTGCACGACTTCCGGGCCCGCCACGGCGCCCTGCTGCGCGGCCAGCTGGGACTGCGGCTCGCCCGGCTCGACGGCGACCTCGACCGCCGCAGGGCCGGTGTCGCCGCCCTGGCGCGCAGCGCCTGGTCCTCCCCGCCGCTCCGGGCGCTCACCGCCCACGACGGCCTGGTGCCGCTGTTCCGCGTGCCCCTCCTGGTCCACGACCGGGACGCCCTCGTGGAACGGCTCGTCGATCACGGGGTGGTCGCCGGGTACGTCTACGACCCGCCGCTCGACGACTACGCCGGCCCCGAGTTCACCGACCCGTCCCCCCACCCCGCGGCCGCCCGCTGGTTCGCCTCCCACGTGCTGCCCGCCGACCCCCTCCTGGCCCGCCGGATCATCCACGCCCTGACCAGGGAGCGGGCCACCCCCGCCCGGCCCCCGCTCCCGGAACCGGTCCGGGACGCCGCCCCGCCCGCACCGCTCGGGCAGTAGGGGGGGCCGCAGCCGGGGAGGGGGCGCCGCTCCCGGGAGCCGGGCTAGTGCGGTGGCCGCGGCAGGACGACCAGCGCGTCACCGGCCGGGCGCTCTCCCGCCGCGTCGCTGGGCAGGCCCTGCAGCTCCCCGCCCACGACCATCGCCGTCGAACCCCCGCCGTCCAGGTTGAGGGCGTCCACCGCGCCGAGGGCGCGCATGACGGCGGCGGTCTCGGGGAGGGACAGCCCGGCGCTGTGGCCGGGGCGGCGGCCGTCGGCGGTGAGCAGCACGAGGCGTCCGTCGCGGGTGACGCCGGCCGCGGTGCGCGGATTGCGGCGCAGATACCAGCCGTTGTAGAAGGCGGCCCGGTCCGCGCCCTCGATGTCCTCCGGGCTCCACCCGTCCCGCACCGGATCCAGGACCGTGCGGCCGCCGCGCAGCAGCAGCGGGCCGCCGTTGATGACGGAGGTCTTCGGGGTGAGCGGCAGCCGGGTGCCCTTCTCGGCGTCCACCACCACGCCGCGCACCGTCAGCGTGGCGCCGGGCCGGGCGTGCTCGCGCAGCCACCCGGCTCCGGCTCCGGTGCCCTGGAGCACCGTGCCCCGCGCGGGCACGGCACCGCCTCGGCCCTCCCGCAGGTCGGTCACCCGGCCGTCGGCGTCCAGCGTGACCTGGAAGCCGGGGCCCTGCGGCGCGGTCGTGCCGAACGCCGGGGTCACGGCGACGAGTTCGTCGGGGTTGCCGCAGGTGTAGTCGTGCGCGGGGCGGGAGAACGGGACGGCGTTGCCCACACCGCCGCAGTTCACGATCAGGCCGGACTGCCGGTTGAGGCCGGTCACCTCACGGACGGTGCCGTCCGCCGCGCGGACCGTGAGCCGGGTTCCCACCCGGCGCACCGCCGTACCCCGGCCCGACGCGCCCGGCACGATCAGGGCGGGCCGCCCGTTCACGGCCTCCGAGACCAGCTCCCCGCCGACCACGGACACCCCGGCGAGGTCGCCGTCGGTGCCCGCGACCCAGTTGCCGGGGGTCGTCCGGCCGCCGCCGATGACGAAGTACCCGCCGTTGACCGCGGCGAGGGCGCCGGTGCGCCGGGCCATGGCGCTCGTGGTCTCGCGGCCCGGCACGATCCCGTCGGCCAGCTCCGCGCGCAGCCGGCCGCGGAAGACCGCGGGATCGACGATCAGCACGTCCAGGGACCAGGGCCCGGTGGTCGCGTGCCCGTCCTCGCCGGTGTGCTGGACGCTGCCGGGCAGCCCGCGGGCCACGATCTCGCTCCTGGCCCGGTCGGCGGCGGCCTTGTCGGCGTACCGGCCCACCCGCACCGTCCAGCCCAGCGGCCGGTCGGCGGGCCCTCGGGGGTCCGGCCCGGCGGTGGGGTCACGCCGCGGTGCGTACCCGGCGGCGCGGACCCTCTCCTCCAGCGCGGCGGCCTCCGGCTCACTGGTCGCCACGCCGATCGTGACGGTCCACACGTCGTCCGCCGACGCCCGGCCGCGCTCGATCGCGAGGTGGGTCACGCCCGGCGCGACCCGCCGGGAGGTCCGGGTCTCCACCAGTGTCGCCGGGCCCAGGGGCAGCGTCCGGGCGGCCGCCGTGTCGCTCCGCCGTGCGACCGTCCCGGTCTCCACCGTGCCGGAGAGGGTGGCGGCGAGCACGGTGGCGGCCACGCACGCGGCCGTCGTCCCACCGGTGAGCACCCGGCGGCGTACCGTTCCGGTCTTCATCGGGCAGGCCTTTCGGGTACGGGGCGCCGGTCGCGGAGCGCGAGGGCGGCGGCCATCATAGGGCGCGGCGCGCACGTGACCTGCGGACGCCGGGAAACCGGGGGACGGGAGGGGAGGGGGGCCGGTCAGCCGAGGGCGCGGTCCAGGTTGAACGCCGCGCTGATCAGCGCGAGATGGGTGAACGCCTGCGGGAAGTTGCCCTGCTGCTCGCCGGTGTGGCTGATCTCCTCGGCGTACAGCCCGAGATGGTTGGCGTAGGTCAGCATCTTCTCGAACGCCAGCCGGGCCTCGTCGACCCGTCCGGCGTGCACCATCGCCTCGACGTACCAGAACGAGCAGATCGAGAACGTCCCCTCGTCGCCGCGCAGTCCGTCCGGGCTGGCCTCCGGGTCGTAGCGGTAGACCAGCGAGTCGGACACCAGCTCCTCGGTCAGCGCGTCCAGCGTGGACAGCCACTTGGGGTCGGTCGGCGCGATGAACTTGGTCAGCGGCATCATCAGCACCGCCGCGTCCAGCACCTCGCCGTCCTCGTACTGGGTGAACGCCTGCCGCTTCTCGGACCAGCCGCGGCTGTGGATCCGCCGGTAGATGGTGTCGCGCGCCTCCCGCCAGCGGGGCAGATCGGCGGGCAGGCCGCGCCGGTTGGCCATCCGGATTGCCCGCTCGATCGCGACCCAGCACATCAGCCGCGAGTACAGGAAGTTCTTCCGGCCGCCCCGCGTCTCCCAGATGCCCTCGTCCGGCTGGTCCCAGTGCTCGCACACCCAGTCGACCAGCGCGCAGACGTCGTCCCACTGGTCGCTGGAGACGGGCCGCGCCCACTTGTCGTAGAGGTAGATGGAGTCGATGAGCGCGCCGTAGATGTCCAGCTGGAGCTGCTCGGCGGCGGCGTTGCCGACCCGGACCGGGGCGGAGCCCTCGTGGCCCTCCAGGTGGGCCAGCTCATGCTCCGTCAGATCGGTGCGGCCGTCGATGCCGTACATGATCTGCAGCGGGCCGGAGGCCCGGCCGTCGCCCGGACTGATGTGCCGGGTCACGAAGTTCATGAACGCCTCGGCCTCGCCCGTGAAGCCCAGGCGCAGCAGCGCGTAGACGCAGAAGGCGGCGTCGCGCACCCACACGTACCGGTAGTCCCAGTTGCGCTCGCCGCCGGGCTGTTCGGGCAGGCTGGTGGTCGGGGCGGCGACGATCGCGCCGGTCGGCGCGTAGGTGAGCAGCTTCAGGGTGAGCGCCGAGCGGTGCACCATCTCCCGCCAGCGGCCCCGGTACTTGGACTGGGACAGCCACTTGCGCCAGTACGCCACCGTCGTCTCGAACTGGTCCTCCGCCTCCATGCGGGGACACCGGCGCGGGGCCACCTCGCCGCCGACCTGGTCGAGCGCGAACACCGCCGACTCGCCCTCGGCCAGCTTGAACTCGGCCCGCGCGTCCAGCCCGTCCGCCTCCAGCGGCACGGTCGCGGTGAGCGCGAGCGACAGTTGCGCCGACTCGAAGAACGCGACGGCGCCGTCCATGCGCAGGGTGTGCGGCCGGGCGCCGAAGTCGAAGCGGGGCGCCACGTGCGTACGGAACACCACCGATCCGCGCACGCACACCACCCGGCGGATCAGCCGGTGCCTCTCGGCCTCGATCTTCTCGCCGCGGATCGGCATGAAGTCCTGCACCTCGCCCACGCCGTCCTCGGTGAAGAAGCGGGTGATCAGGACGTTGGTGTCCGGGAAGTAGAACTGCTTGGTCTTCGCCGGGCCGGCCGCCGACATCCGGAAGGAGCCGCCCCGCTCCGCGTCCAGGATGGAGGCGAAGACGCTCGGGGCGTCGAAGGCGGGGCAGCAGTACCAGTCGATGGTGCCGTCCGTGCCCACCAGGGCGACGCTGCGCAGGTCGCCGATCAGTCCGTGCTCGGCGATCGGCAGATAGCGCGGACCCCCGGATATTGCGTCCTTCGACACCTCGGCCATCGCCGCCTCCCTCGAACGGTGAGCCCCCTCGGGTCTCCCGCGAACGGTCCGCCGCCGTGCGGTTCCAGCTTAGGGCGGTGCCGATCGCCGGGCTCCCGGAATCGATCAGACCGTACGGCGACGAGGTCGGGGCAGGGTCGGGCAGGGCTGGAGCAGGGGTCAGGCCGCGGCGGGACGGGCGGGGAGCGGGCGGCTGCCAGGCGGACCGGGAGGGGGGAGGGGACGTCCGAGGAGTCAGGCGGGGCAGGGAAGGGCAGCGGGCCGCCGAGGCGCGGGCGCGGACTGCCTCACACCGCCAGCACCCGCACCCCCGCCTCCTCGAAGCGCCGTACGACGGCCTCGTCCGCCGCCGTGTCCGTGACCAGGGTGTCCACGGCCTCGGTCGCGCAGATCCGGGCGAAGGCGCGGCGGCCCAGCTTGCTGGAGTCGGCCGCGACGACCACCCGCTCGGCGCGCTCGCACAGCAGCCGGTTGATCGCGGCCTCCGCCTCGTCGTGCGCCGCCGCGCCGTGCACCACGTCGAGGGCGACCACGCCCAGCACCGCCACGTCGAGCGTGACCTGCGCCAGCACCCCGTCGGCGAGCGGCCCGATCAGCTCGTACGACTGCGCCCGCGCCACGCCGCCGGTCACCACGATCTTGAACTGGGGCCGTACGGCCAGCTCGTTGGCGATGTTGAGGGCGTTGGTGACGATCGTCAGGGCGGGCGAGCCGGAGCCGAGATCGCCGCGCACGGCGAGCGCGCGGGCCACCTCGGTGGTGGTCGTGCCGCCGGTCAGCCCGACCGCCTCACCGGGCGCGATCAACTCGGCCACGGCCTTGGCGATGCGCTGCTTCTCGGAGGCGCGGCGGGCCGTCTTGTACCGCAGCGGGAGTTCGTACGACACCCCGTGCACCACCGCCCCGCCCCGGGTGCGCACCAGCATCTGCTGCTCGGCGAGCCGGTCGAAGTCGCGGCGGATCGTCGCGGCCGACACCGCCAGCTCGGCGGCGGCCTCCTCGACGTCCAGCCGGCCCCGCTCCACGAGCAGTTCCAGCAGCGCCTTCCAGCGGGCGTCGCGCGACATCCACACCTCCGAACCAGCCATCCGTCCGCGTCTTCCGGCGACCCTAACGCACCCCGACGCGCGACCTGATGCTTGAAGCTGCTCGAAATGGCGCGCTATCTTGCAGGAACAATCACATCACTGGTCGGGAAGGGCTACGGCATGACGTATGTCGAGGACGAGCTGCGCACCCAGCCGGAGTGCTGGACCCGAGCCGCGTCGCAGGCGCCCGCGCACCGCGCGGTCCTGCCCGCGCCGGGCGAGCGGGTCGCACTCGTCGGCTGCGGCACCTCGTACTCCATGGCGCGCGCCGCCGCCGCGCTGCGGGAGGGCACCGGACAGGGCGAGACGGACGCCTTCGCCGCCTCCGAGTTCCCGTACGGCCGCCGCTACGACCGGGTGGTCGCCCTCACCCGCTCCGGCACCACCACCGAAGTCCTCGAACTGCTCGGCAAGGTCCGCGGCCGCGTCCGCACCACCGCCGTCACCGCCGACCCGGACACCCCCGTCCGCGACGCCGCCGACGACCTCGTCGTCCTGGACTACGCCGACGAACGCTCCGTCGTGCAGACCCGGTTCGCCACCACCGCCCTCACCCTGCTCCGCGCCCACCTGGGCCTGCACACCGACACCGCCGTCACCGACGCCCGCGCCGCGCTCACCGCCGAACTGCCCCCGGACCTCGTCGGCCGCGCCCAGTTCACCTTCCTCGGCCGCGGCTGGACCGTGGGCCTGGCCGACGAGGCCGCCCTGAAGCTGCGCGAGGCCGCCGGCGCGTGGACCGAGTCCTACCCGGCGATGGAGTACCGCCACGGGCCCATCAGCGTCACCACGCACTCCACCGCCACCTGGATGATCGGCGAGGCACCTCCGGGACTGGCCGAACAGGTGCGGGCCACCGGCGCCACGTGGATCGCCGGCGCGCTCGACCCGCTCGCCGAACTAGTCCGCGCCCAGCGGCTCGCGGTCGCCGTGGCCGCCGCCCGCGGCCTGGACCCGGACCGCCCCCGCCACCTCACCCGCTCGGTGATCCTCGCCCCCTGACCCCTGCCGGAAAGGACGGACGGACCGTGTCTCTCGTCACCACCGGCGAGCTGGTCACCGCGGCCGCCGCGGAAGGCTCCGCCGTGGCCGCCTTCAACATCATCACCCTGGAACACATCGAGGCGGTCGTCGCCGGCGCGGAGGCGGCGGACACCCCCGTCGTCCTCCAGGTCAGCGAGAACGCCGTGAGGTTCCGTCAGGGACGGCTGCTGCCGCTGGCCCGCGCCGCCGTCGCCGCCGCCGAACGGGCCGCCGTGCCCGTCGCCCTCCACCTCGACCACGTACGGAGCGAGCACCTGCTGCGGCAGGCCCCGGACGCCGGGTTCGGCTCCGTCATGTACGACGCCGCACGGCTGCCGTACGCCGACAACCTCGCCGCGACCCGCGCCGCGGCCGACTGGGCGCACGCCCGGGGACTGTGGATCGAAGCCGAACTGGGGGAGATCGGCGGCGGAGACGGCCGGTCCCCGAAGGACGCCCACGAGCCCGGCGCGCGCACCGATCCCGCCCAGGCCCGCGCGTTCGTCGCGGACACCGGCGTCGACGCCCTCGCCGTCGCCGTCGGCAGCGTCCACGCCATGACCACCCGCACCGCCCGCCTCGACCACGCCCTGCTCAAGCGCCTCTCCGCGAGCCTCGACGTGCCGCTCGTCCTGCACGGCTCCTCCGGCCTGCCGGATGACGAACTGACCGCGGCGGTGGCCGGCGGCATCACCAAGGTCAACGTCGGCACGGCCCTCAACCTCGCCATGACCGCCGCCATCCGCGCGCACCTCACCGCCCACCCCGAGGCGGCGGACTCCCGCCCTTACCTCACCGCGGCCCGCGAGGCGATGACCCACACGGTGGAACGCGTCATCCGCACCCTGCGCCCGGCCTGACCCCGTGACCCGCCCCCGGAACGGCGCAGGCGAACGGATGGGCTCAGCCCCGCTTGACCGCCCTGAGCACGACGAACTTCGGGTCGCTCGCGACGACCTCGCTGTTGCCGAACAGGCGCCGCAGCTTCACGTGGTAGCCGAGGTGCCGGTTGCCGACGACCCACAGTTCGCCGCCCGGCCGCAGCACCCGCCGGGCGCCGCTGAACATCCGCCAGGCGGTGGCGTCCGTCGTGGCCTGGTGGGAGTGGAACGGCGGGTTGTTGAGGACGACGTCCACGCTGTCCGACGCCACCCCGGCCAGCCCGTCGCCGACCCGGAACTCGGCGTGTCCGGGCACCCCGTTGGCCCGGTAGGTGGCCTCCGCGGACGCCACCGCCTGGAACGACTCGTCCACGAACAGCACCTCGGCCCGCGGATCGGCCAGTGCCACCGCCGTACCGACGACGCCGTTGCCGCAGCCCAGGTCCACCACCCGCCGCGCCCCGCGCGCCCGCGGGAGGTGCCCGAGGAAGAACCGGGTGCCGATGTCGAGCCGGTCCGCGCAGAACACCCCCGCGTGGTTGACGACCGTACGCCCGGAGACGGGCCCGATCCCGTCGGGCAGCACGTACCGGTACGGCCACGGGTTCGCGGGGCGGGACAGCGACGGGTCCGGCGTGCAGAAGATCAGACGCGCCTTCTGCTCGGCCAGCGAGGTGCGGGTCGGGCCGACGATCCGCTCGAACAGCCGCAGCGTCGAGGTGTGGATCTCCTTGACCATGCCGGTGCCGACCACCACCGACTCCGCGTGCAGCGCGGGCGCCAGCCGCGACAGCTGGTCCTCCAGCAGCGCCAGGCTCTTCGGCACCCGTACCAGCAGCACGTCGATCCGCTCCGGCGGCGCGTCCTGCGTGGTGAGCAGCCGCACGGTGCCCGGCCGCACCCCGGCCCGCTCCAGGTTCGCCCGGGTCGCCTCCTGGGTGAGGAAGGAGTCGGTGATCTGCGTCGGGCCGTGCTCCGCGAGCGCCGTCGCCAGCGCGCCCCAGCGGTCGCCGAGGATCACGACCGTCCCGGTGAGCGGCGCCTCCCGGGCCGCGAGATGCCGCAGCAGATACGCGTCGGAGGCGTCCCACGCCCGCAGCCTCTCACGCGGGTCGGCGGGGAAACGGGTGAGCGCCAGGTCGCCCCAGGGGGTCGTCATACGGTCGTTCATCGTGCGTCAACCCTAGCCGAGCCGCAGCTCAGGGCCGGTGGGGGAGGATGGACGGTATGGACGCCGAGCTGTTCCCCCGGCCCCGCGCGCAGGTCGCGCCGGGCGCGGTGCACCTGCCGGACTGGCTGGATCCGGACGGGCAGCGCGCGCTGCTGGCGGCCTGCCGGGAGTGGGCGCGCCCGCCCGCCGGGCTGCGCACGGTGCGCACCCCCGGCGGCGGCACCATGACCGCCCGCCAGGTCTGCCTCGGCTGGCACTGGTACCCGTACGCCTACGCCCGCACGGTCGCCGACGGCGACGGCGCGCCCGTGAAGCCGTTCCCCGCGTGGCTGGACGCGCTGGCCTGGCGCGCGGTGCGCGACGCCCTCGGACAGCAGGCGCCGCCCTACGACATCGCCCTGATCAACTTCTACGACGCTGACGCCCGCATGGGCATGCACCGCGACGCCGACGAACGCTCCGACGCGCCGGTGGTGTCCCTGAGCCTCGGCGACAGCTGCGTCTTCCGGTTCGGCAACACCGCGACCCGCACCCGCCCGTACACGGACGTCGAGCTGCGCAGCGGCGACCTGTTCGTGTTCGGCGGGCCCTCCCGGCTCGCCTACCACGGGGTGCCGCGCGTGCGGCCGGGGACCGCGCCGCCCGGACTCGGGCTGCGCGGGCGGCTGAACGTGACGTTGCGGGTGAGCGGCTTCCCGCCCGCCGGATGACGCGCGGATCATGGGAGACTCGCCCTCATGAGCGGCAAGGCGGACCCCCGGCCGGCGGGGGAAGGGACCACCTCGAGGACGCGGTTGGACCGGGGGCGCGGTGCGCTCGGACCCGCGCTGGAGCTGGTGCACACCGGACGGGCGCCCACCCGCGCCGTGCTCACCGCCGAACTCGGCGTCACCCGCGCCACGGCCGGCGCGGTCGCCGCCGAGCTGGAGGCCCTCGGCCTGATCCGGGTCGACGCCCGGCCCGGCGCCGCCGCCGGTTCCCAGGGCCGCCCCTCGCACCGGCTGCGGCTCGCCGACGACGGGCCCGTCGCGCTCGCCGCGCAGGTGCACGCCGACGGCTTCCGCGCCGCCCTCGTCGGGCTCGGCGGG